>JBEDDQ010000028.1:0-2865 GCA_041176185.1 Armatimonadota bacterium
GTCCCGGAGTTATCCAATGTTATCCGCAGAGAAGATTTCCAAGAGTTTTGGTCCACAGAATGTCCTCAAGGACATCTCCCTTATCCTCGGCGACCAGGAGCGCATCGGCATCGTCGGTATCAACGGCGCCGGCAAGTCAACCTTTGTCAAGATCCTCGCCGGGATGGAAGAGGCTGACAAGGGCGCGATTCATCGCCATGGCTCGACCGTTGGCTACCTCAACCAGGAGTCACAGTGCCGCCTTGGTGTGACGATTGCTGAAGAGATGCGGGATGCATTCCCGAATGTCGATGACATCGAAGCCCGTTTGATGAAAGCATCCAACGCGATGGCGGGTGGCGACATGAGCCGTGCGGATGCTGCGGCATTGGATTCGGCAGCGAATGACCTCGCGCGTGCGGATGCCCATACCATCGATGCGCGTATCGGTCGCGTTTTGGCTGGTCTTGGGTTTGAGCTGGATGCGGTCGACCGTCTCACGGATACATTTTCGGGAGGCTGGCAGATGCGTATTGCAATGGCAAAGCTGCTGTTGCAGGAGCCTGACTACCTGTTCCTTGACGAACCGACGAACCACCTCGATGTCACCGCTAAGTATTGGCTGATGTATGACTACATCCCCAACTACCACGGCTCGGTCATCTGTATCTCGCACGAACCGGAGTTTCTGAACGCCGTTTGTGAGAAGATTGTCGAAGTTGAGGACTGTGGCATCACGCAGTACACCGGTAACTATGAGGACTATGAGCGCCTTAAGGAAGAAGCGTACCAGCGTGACCTCAAGGCATACGATGCTCAGCAGCGTGAGATTGCCGACTGGAAAGAGTTCATCCAGCGCTGGAAGGGCAACAAGTCCAAGTCTGGAATGGTCGAGAGCCGTGTAAAGCAGCTTGAGAAGATTGACATCTTGCCGAAGCCAAAGGCGCGCCCACGTACGATTTACCTCGAGTTTCCTGAGCCACCACGCGAGGCTCCAGAACCAGTTGTCATCCAGGATGTTGTCAAGAAATACGGCGACAAGACGATTCTCAATGGCATCACTCTCCAGATCGTCCGTGGGGACAAGATTGCGCTTACGGGTCCAAATGGCGTCGGCAAGTCGACCTTCCTACGCTTGGTCGCAGGTGTTGAAGGCGCGACGAGTGGCAAGATTCAGCTGAACCCAAAAACCGAGATTGGCTACTTCGCCCAGCACCAGGCAGAAGCCCTTCGCAAGGAAGTCACTGTCTTTGAAGAGACGATGGCAGGGATCGACCCTAAGCTTGAGGAGCTTGCGCGTGGGCTTTTGGCCCGGTTACAGTTCCGCGGCGAGGATGCTCCCTTTAAGAAGGTTGGCGTCCTGTCAGGTGGTGAGCGTGCGCGTGTTGCGCTGGCAAAGTTCCTGCTTCACCCGGCAAACTTCTACATCCTCGATGAGCCTACAAACCACTTGGATCCGCTGGCTCGTGAGGTTTTGATTGAGGCATTGATCAAGTTCCAGGGCACGATTCTGATGTCTACCCACGACAACTTCCTGATTGACCGTGTGGCAACGGGCATCTTTGATGTCGCGGATGGCAAGTTCCATATGATGTTGGATCCACAAATCGCGCGTATCAAGGATATTGATATCTAAACCCGGCTTGGTTTTACGGAGAGAGGCCTCTGTGTACGATGTACGCAGGGGTCTTTTATTTCTTCATTCTTGAGACGGAGGAGTATGTACTTTTGTTAGTTCTAATACATTGCGGATGGACTTCAGGCTGCTCCCCACAAAAAAGAAAAACTCCACCCGGCGCAACGCACCAGGCAGGGCCTTCTCGGTAATCGTAACCGCCTAGCGACGCGATTTACGCGCAGACATAAGCCAATACTAAACCAACCGCAGCAAGGGTGCTCCCCACAAAAAAGAAAAACCCCACCCGGCGCAACGCACCAGGCAGGGCCTTCTCGGTAATCGTAACCGGCTAGCGACGCGATTTACGCGCAGACTTATACTTGCTATCCTTCTCACGACGGCCTGTCGTTGCCTCACCCGTCTGGAACTGCCGGAAAATCCCGGAAAGGTCCATCGGCTTACCGCAGGTCGAGCAAAAGAAATTGTTACGGACGATTGCCGCTCCGGGCAAAACGGATGTTGCCCCGCAGTTTGCGCACTGCACGGCGATTTCGCGGCGTCCTCCACCAGGGCCTTGTGGTCGCATGGTTGTTCTCCTTTCGATCCGGGACGCAGTGGCATCCACGAATCATAAAAAATGGCCGATCCGGGTCAGATCTGCCTTACATCCCTTCAGCGGGGCACGAAAATGCGCACGCCGAACCATCGCATGGTACCACGCAGGCCTTAGGCACCCTTTACGGCGGCAATCTGCTTCCACAAACTGCTGCCATCCCCAAGCTGGTCCGCAGCGCCTTCCATGTAGCGCACATTGTAAATGACAGACAGCAACGCGATACCCAGCTTTTCACCTACACCACCAAATAGCGCATC
The DNA here is from genome assembly GCA_041176185.1 of Armatimonadota bacterium. Lineage (GTDB taxonomy): Bacteria > Armatimonadota > Armatimonadia > Armatimonadales > Armatimonadaceae > CAIRTT01. Next base: position 2,471 of record JBEDDQ010000028.1, read on the forward strand.
CACCAGCATCGCCGTCGCTTTAAGTACACTTTGCAGCAGTGCGCCCACCTTTGGGCGCCCGATGGCAAGCTTGATACAAAGACGCGTCAGAGCATTCCGCGCGACAAATGCGTGCCGAATAATATTCCAGCTGGTGTCGCGTCGTTGTGCACGGACGACATCAAGGCTGCCATACGCATACGGCGTCTTAAGCCAGCTTTCAAATGTCCTGTCTGGACGGTGAATCGCATTTGCTGCTAGCTCAACCTTGAACACCACATTCTCCTGCTTCCACAGGCGCGCAGCGAGCTCGACATCCTCCTGACGGGTGAATCCTTCATCAAAGCCGCCAACAGCCAGTAACAAATCCCTCCGCACGGATGCATTTCCGGTGTAGAAGTGATTCGGTCCAGCTT
>JBEDDQ010000029.1:0-5936 GCA_041176185.1 Armatimonadota bacterium
GATCTCCGCCAGCTTGGTGGACACGGAGGAGGCCGGTTCCATCGTAGCGGGTGTCGGCCTTGGTGTCGATGACGATACCTGTTCCATGATGGTTTGCGATGACCTTATGGAAAGCCGGGATGTCAAGGGTGTAGCTACCAGCCTCGCAGGGTGTAGGGCCTTCCTCAATGCTGTCATCCGCAAAGTCAGCCGCGAGCGCCAGCATTGTAGCCGGCAGGAGGTTGTATTGGGAGTGGTGTGAGTAGCCCTCATAACCGTGGCGGTTTTCGGGTTGGATGTGATTCTTGATGATTTGGAACTCGCCGGATGGCCTCAGCCACCGCAGTGCAGATGCAAAGGCAAGGTGTGCGCTTCGTTTGAATGCCTTGGCGTAGACAAAGTCTCCCCGGCTGGCAAATCGCTGTGCCGCCACTTCAAAGATGGTTACCTGCTGGAGATCTCCCCAAGTGTGTTGCTTTGTCCGGCCGCCTGTGGGCAAGACACCGGATGGTGACTGCATCAGGAGTGACATCAGCTCGCCGCGCTCCAACATCACATTGATGGCATCCAGATGCCGACCGTTATAGCCAAGCTGCGCGACCACTTCCAAGAAGTAGCGCGGAAACGCATCGTAAACCATCGGAACATTAGGATCGACATACATGCCATCCGCGGTGAAGTTCAGCAGCTGCCGCTCCAAATGCCGATCATGAAACGTATCATTCCCCAGACCGGCCTGTTCGCGGAGAATTTCTCCGCAGCTAGCAATGATGTTCCAGTTATGGAGATGTTTACGCTGCGGCGTGTAAATGTAGCGGTACGCATCGTGTGGAATCACTTTGCGGATGCGTGATTCGACAACGGAAATGCGGATGTCCGTTGGGTAGAGGCTCGTGAGAATATTCAGGGCTTGAACAGCATTGAAGAGATAGAAGTCACCGTGGTTATCGGCTGCCCTGTTTTGACTAACGGCATCTGTTGCTGCAAGGAGTGCATTCCATGCCCGGCCAATCAGGTCATTGGCACGGTTATGTTTGAGGAGAAGCGCGACGAGGAGTGCAAAGCACGGGGTGCTGTATTGATGCTCAAGCCCATCGACAGGATCGATAACCTCACCAGTTTCCCGTTGATGCTGAGCAAAAAAGCGGGCAACACCTTCGGCGACCTCAAGGTAGTCATCTTTGGATACTCCTGTGCCGGCGAGTGGACGCGACTTGGAAAGCTGTTGACGTACTGTCTCGACGACATGTTGGTGTGGAAAAGCGCTAACATAGCCAGCCCTGGACAAATCGGGCTTGCGGTAGTGCATGATTTCTCCGGCTATATTCCATACGCGACGGGACGCACGGCGTAGTACTCTTCGCATTTTCATCTACCATTCCAGCGCACATTGGCACAGCTAAATCCATCAGGACCTGAAACCTGATGCGATATTACGTATGCCTTAACTGTCGGTACAATTCGGCCCAAACATCAGGTCGCGATATACAATAAACACCACGCACCAGATAACTGTTCCTGCGATTCATTCTTGTGGCAATAAAACTTACACAATGTTAATAACCTAACTTGTCTGTGTATCGCATAATGGTCATCCAAGGGACGAGGCATTGACAAAAACGGACTCCTGTTCCGCAGCGATTACCTCAATGCTGCTGTCTGGTTTCAGGACGCCGATTGATCTCAGCGGAATTCGGAGATTGCTTACATAACGGTGAGCTTGCTGGTTCTATCCCCGTTTGGCTGAACCACAATCCTAGCCTGGAGCCTCGCCTGCAACGCACCGACGTGGGGACATTCCCATAACGCGCCACCGCTCACCAGAGCTCACACAGAAAACTCCCTGGGCACCAGCAATCACTGAGGATTGTGGTATCCAAGGAGTGCCGCAGCGTGTGCTTCTGCGTGGATGTCTAACTAACGGTGAGCTTGCTGGTTCCATCCCCGTTTGGCTGAACAACAATCCTAGCCTGGAGCCTCTCCTGCAACGCACCGACGTGGGAAATAATGCCAACCTGACGACCAGAATCCGTACGTAGGAGCTGCAGTGCCGAGAGTGCCGTCTCTAGTGTCTCTGCATCCAGAGTACCAAAACCTTCATCGATGAACAGGCTGTCAATGCGTGCTGAGCGACTGGCGATGTCGGATAAGCCCAGTGCAAGGCTGAGCGATGTCAGGAACTTCTCGCCGCCTGACAGACTCGATGTTGCACGGGTGGCATCAAGGTTACGGCGATCTACAACGAGAATGCCAAGGCCATCCGTGTCAACCCCGCGCAGCTGATAGCGATTACTGAACGACTGTAGGCGCTGGTTTGCGTACCCGACAAGCGCATCCATACCGATACGCTGAACCAACCGGGTCAACTTATCGCCACCGAATTTGTCATCCAGCAGCTTCCACCGGCCTTCACTCGTCGTCTTTTCACCAAGCTGTCGCTCGAGTTCTGCCAGCTCTGTCCGCACTTTGGCATCGTTGTTGATTGTCCCAGCAATCGATGACTGCTCCGCAATGGCATCGTTTGACGCCTTCCGCTTGGCCTGTGCATCAGACATAAGGGCATCCACCAGTTCACGCGTCGCTGGCAGAGGCGGCTGGATTGCTTGCAGCAATGCAAGGGACTGACGCACTTCCTGAAGCTTGCCAGTCAGAACTCGTTCATCACTGACAAGCGTCTCCCGCTGCATTTCGATGGTGCGACATTCGGAATCGGTGAGGATGACCGCATCCAGCTCCGCCGGATCGCCGACCGAATGCGTAGCGAGCTGCTCAGTGAATGTAGCGGATGCCAGTTTCACGGCAGCCGTCTGCTGCACCACCTGTTCCCAGGCAGCGGTCACGGCTGACTCGGCTTTCGTCAAGTCATCCACACGTCGGCTGTAGATCTCGACTGCCTTCTCCATGGATGTCCACGCAGGTGCAGGTTGCTCTGCTGCTGCAATGTCGTTTGCATCCCGGCCATCGGACTGCACGCGGCGCAGCAAAGCTTCCGCCGCGCTGTATGAGAGAACATTTGTCAGTGCGCTTAGGTGGGTTTCGATGCCATCTACTTCCAGAACAGCTGGAGCCAGCTTAACTGCCTGCAATAATACATCGAGGTGTGAGGAATCCAGCTGCACGCGTGATGTGGCAGCATGCCATGAAGCTATCATCCCCGTGTCACGGGACAGTTTTGTTATCAGCTCCCCAGCCTTATCGATGCGGTTTTCGAGTCGCTTCAACTCGGTCTGCGCTGTCTCCAGGGAGGCTTTTGTTTCCTCCAGTTCGCTTGCGGATGTCCCTTTCGAAGGAACATTGATGACGACCTGCCGGCAGAGGGGACAATCACCTCCCTGCACCAAGCGGTCCTCAAGCTCAGCAACTTTGGTCTGGCTGGCCACGCTTTGGATGAGGGCATTTACGGTACGCCGTTCCCGGGCAACCTGGTCATCCAATGTAGCAAGCATCGATGTATACGCTCGCTCAACTGCATTTGCAGCGCTCTCGCGTTCGAGGTGCTCCAATGGTTCACGGTCCAACCCTGCGGCCTCGACCACACTCTGGACCTGATTCATCTGCTTCCAGAGCTGCTGCCACGCTTTTTCGGCATCTGCTTTGCTCCGTGCTACCTGTGGCAAAGTGGCGCTAATGGCATTCAGCTCTGTAGCAATGGGCTGAACGGCGCTAATGGCATCCGAAATCGATGCAAACGGCTTCCACCCGATGGCCTCGGCTGCTCCCGATGCCGCAAGCAACCCTGTCCGCATCGTCTCACGACCGTAGCGCAGTACTTGTGCCCGGGTTATGGCAGCTAGCGCCGCCGCCTGATTGGCATTTGCCACTGCGGTCTTGTGATCTGCCTCTGCCTTGGTAAGGCGTGCCATAGCGCCCGCCTGATCTCTACGCGCATCGAAGACGGGCTTCAGCGCGCGGAAGCGTGCGAGGCGTACGACCTGAGGCTGATGCGCCTTGAGCGCATCCTGAGCTGCGGTCAGATCCGTTGTGTAGCGGGTCTCAAGACCGATGGCACGGATGTAATCCTCTGCACTCTTCGCCCTCGCCGCAAGGTCATCAGCTTCTTGCTTAGCCTTTGGCACGAGGACATCAAGTGCCTTGAGACGCTCCGTTTTTGCTGTTAGGTCATCTTGGGAGAGCAGACCGATTTGCAGCCCGGTGATGTTATCGCGCAGTGTTTTCGATCCAGCGGCAGCTTGTCTGAAGGCTTTTCGGATGGCTTCGCCGATCTCACGGTACTTTGCCGTCCCGGTCAGCTTCTCGAGTATCTGCGTCCGTTCATCATCTTTGGCAGTTAGAAACCGGTCAAACTCGCCCTGCGGCAAGAGCGCAACGCGCTGGAACTGCTCATAGTTAATGCCCAGAATCTGATCGACCTCCGTCTTCATACGGGTGATCTGCTCGGCAAGAACGGTTATAGAGCCATCCGTGGCGATGCGCTTCAACATCACTTCAACCGGCTGCAATGCACCATCCGCTGCGCCGCGGGCACGCCGAAGCCTCCAGGATGCCTCATATGTCATGTCACCACTGGCGAAAAGCAGTGTAGCTTCACTGGAGGCAGTGTTGGTTGTCATCACATCCGCCGGCGATGACTTCCCCCCGTAGCGACAGGCTTGCCCATAGAGGGCAAGGGTGATGGCATCGAGGATGGTGGTTTTGCCACTTCCGGTAGGCCCGATGATGGCAAAGAGACCACAACCAGCGAGGTTGCCGGTTGTGAAGTCAATCGTGTGGCGTCCGCGGAGCGAGTTGATGTTTTCGATGGTCAGTTTGAGGGGTTTCATATCAGCCATTGCTCCTTGGTTCGAGGATTTCGGTTCGCAGCAGCGTGAGAAGTGCATCGAATTCTGCTGGGTTGTCACTCCGCGGCATCAAGCGCTGCATCAGGTGTTCAATCGTGTCGTACTCGTTTTCCCGGATGATGTCCAGCTCTGAGAGCAGCTCATCGGTGGTGCGTGCCGCAGTCGATGCAATAGCTCCATCCCGGAGGTCGCGCTGCACACCGCCCACCGGCGCGTAGCCTTTGGCGGTGACCAGTTTCTTGAGACTTGCGGAGAGGCTGTCGGCACTCTGAAAGGTTTCATCACTGGTCAGCACCAGCTCTACCCATGGCTGCAGCTCACCTTCAGTCGGTTGGGTAAGCGCTTCGATCTGCGCTTCAAGCTCCTGAATTGTGCCGCGGAGCTGTATCAGACGACGGTTTCCTTCAATGGGAAGTGTGCTGATGGTAAGCGTCCCAGTGGGTTCAACATCGATAATCTGAAACGCCTTCTTATGGTTGCCTTCGGAGAATCCCAAGGCGATGGGGCTGCCGGAATACCGGATATGGCCACCATTTCCCGCCCCTTTCGGAAAGCTCTGCGGGCGGTGGAGGTGTCCAAGGGCGACATAGCCAAAGCGGTCTGGGAATGCGTTAAGGTCGACATCCCCGACGCCGCCGATACGAATTTCCCGCTCAGTGTCTTTGTTCGTTTCACCACCTGTGACGGTAAGGTGTCCGGTCGCGATTGCAGGGATGTTCGGGGCCAGAGAGGTTAGGGCATTGGATGCAGCGGTGTAGAGGTCCCGCCAGCCTGTGCGAACCTGTTCACGGATGGCATTAATGTCTTCATCCAGCTCAACCTTGCGGAGGTCCCCTTCGCGCCGATACGGAACGGCCGCAATGGCAATGCGCGGCGTTTCGGAATTTGGCAGGAGAACGATGTGGGGACTTGGTCCGTCCTCGCCGGTAGGGACATCGGTGATGATGTGGTGTCCAAGCTTGCCGATGATGGTCGATGCACTTTTGAGCATTGTCGGGGAGTCATGGTTACCCGAAACGATAACGGCAGCAATGCCCAGCGAGTGAAGTGCTGCAAGGGTTGTGTAGTACAGCTCTTCGCTCTTTGCTGGAGGGTTTACACCATCGAAGACATCTCCACTGAGGATGATGGCATCGACTGCGTGGTCCTTTACGGCAG
>JBEDDQ010000030.1:0-2916 GCA_041176185.1 Armatimonadota bacterium
CATCGTAGATGGCAAGAAAGCAACCAATGGACGTGTCTTTGCCAGCATGAAGATGACGATGAAGGACGGAACGGAAGCAAGCGGCGTGGCGGATGGTCTTCGCTGCGATGTTGAAGGAAATGTCTGGGGCGCTGGCGGCTGGGTTGGGGATGGCTACGATGGCGTCCACGTCTTCAGCCCACAAGGAAAGCGAATCGGCTTGATTCAACTCCCTGAGATCGGCTCTAACCTCTGTTTTGGCGGTGTAAAGCGAAACAAGCTGTACATCACCGCAAGTCAATCCGTCTATATGGTCTATGTCGAGACCAAGGGTGCACATATTTGTTGATCCGTCATCGAATGGCGGGAGATCGTTGATATTTGGCGGGAAATCGCCTGGAGGAGTTTAAATGTCAAATCCGGCAAAGTCGGCGATTGGCTTTCCAACGTATGTACCTCAGAGTGCATTTGGAGCCAATGACCGTATTGTTTATGGCCATATTGGTGTGGGTGGGATGGGCAGCAGCCACATCGTTGGGGACAGCTGCGCTGCGCTCTGCGATGTCGATGCAACCCACTTGGCCAACGCTGCGAAGCGTGTTCAAGGGAAGCCGATGCTTACCGATGACTATCGCCGCGTGCTGGACCGCAAGGACATCGATGCCGTTACAATTGGAACACCAGACCACTGGCACGCAATCATGACTGTCCATGCCTGTATGGCAGGCAAGGATGTCTATAGCGAGAAGCCAGTCTGTAAAACGATTGAAGAAGGCTTGGCGATGGTCAATGCTGCGCGGCGCTACAAGCGCATCGTGCAGATTGGTGCCCAGGGTCGAAGCAACCCGAAGGTTGCGGCGGCGGCGAACTACCTGCGCAATGGCCAAGCTGGAGACATCAAGAAAGTCGTTATCTGGCATCCGGAAAACCTTTCCAGCGGCTCGGGATTTGAAACACCTGGTAATCCCCCATCTCACCTCAACTGGGATATGTGGCTTGGGCCTATCCCATTCCGCCCTTATACGGCTGAAACCTGTCATTTCCACTTCCGCTGGATGATGGATTCCGGTGCTGGCTTTATCCGTGACCGCGGCAACCACGCTATCAGCTGCGTGATGCTCCTTACCGGACAGGATGCCTGGTCATCCCCCGTTACCGTCAAGGCAACTGGAAAGACCAATCCAAACCGCATTTATGATGCGCCTCAATCCATGAACGTCACCTGGAAGTTCCGGAATCCTGAATGGACGCTTGAGTGGAACCAGCCAGGCGAGCCAAATGAGCGCCTTGAAGGCGAATGGGGTGCCACGTATTACGGTACGAAGGATGACCTGATTCTGACCGGTGGTGATGGCGGGGCCGATACTGAGCCAAAGGCTGTTGACTATGTTCCACCAGCTGGTGGCTTCAAGCATGAAGTTGAGCCGGACAAGGTGGATGTCACAGAAAAGCATCGCCGCAACTGGCGCAGATGTATCAAGACGCGCGAGCTGCCCGTTTCTGACATCGGCATTCAGTACAAGACCATCATCCTCCCAATCATCGCCAATATTTCTTATATGGTTGGCCGGGAGCTTACATTCGATCCAAAGACGAATCGCTTTATCAACGATGAGGAAGCAAACCGCTTCCTAAGCGATCCGTACCGTGAACCATGGAGCCTGAAAGGGTACTAGGAATGATCCGTTCAAGAATGATTTTTGCCGATTACGGTAAGTTGGCTGACCAGATGTCCGGGACAGATCCTGTGGCATCCAAGGCAGCAAAAGCAGAGCTTGAGACATCCGCGCATGCATCCGCCGCACCGGGCCAGAAGGCCGCACGTGCTCAGGCAGCCAAAGCACTTGTGGATGTAGCAAAGAGCAATCGTCCCCGCTTGGTACGTGCACATGCGCTACGCCTGATCGGATTTGTTGGAAGCAAAGCAGATGCAGCCGCAGTTGCAGGCCTAACCAAGCATCCTGAAATCGGTCAGGATGCCAAGATTGCCATTAAGCGAATCCAAGCTGCAAAGTAATCCATCATCCATCGTAAACGAAACAGCCCTTCCCCCTGAGCGATCAGAGAGGTGGGCTGTCTTCTTTTCTCATGATTTGAATCGTGGATTGCCGTCCTCAATGTCAACGACGATTCAAGAATGTGTTTCTTGTTCGTGTGTAGCCTCCGTCGCAGGCCCGGTCAGTATGCCAAGATTGCAATCAAGCGGATTCAAGCCGCAAAGTAATCCATCATCCATCGTAAACGAAAACAGCCCTTCCCCCTGATCGATCAGAGAGTTGGGCTGTCTTCTTGTTTGTTACGGCGGCTACTGCCTTAGGTACTTCTGTGTCGGCAATGATTCATAACTGTGGCTCGCTTACAGAGGCAAACCCACAAAGTAAACACGACACATAAATGAACGGAGCCCTTCACAGTGAAGTAACACAGTGAAGAGCTTATTCGCTAAATCGGTGAACGCTGTGTTGGACAGCATCCACGGATTATCGAGCAGACGACCTATGGTTTTGGCGGAGTATCGCCAGCACAGACCTTTGGAAGGATTTCACGACATCGCTGTGCCCAGACATCAGCAAGCGAGAGGACATTTGCCTTATTCGCCTTGGCTTCTGTTACTCCAACTGCAATCAATAGATTCCCCTTGAGCAAGACGTCTGCCCGTACACGGGAGACGGCACGCACGGTTACGTCTGAGGCTTTGATTGGCTCACCGATGGCCGTTCTGAGTCGCTCATTGATGACATCCGCACGTGCTGGAGCGCTGAGTCCAAACTCAGTGGTCCTGAGAACCAGAAGCTGCTCTCCAGCGGCAAGGACGACACCCTTTTCCTGCGCAAATGCCCCAATAGACATTAGGCAGACCAAGACCAACGTAATCAGTTTCAGCAACTTCCACCCCTCCGGGAACCCCCACTGACCATTCACTGACTGGGTTCCAAT
>JBEDDQ010000031.1:0-7374 GCA_041176185.1 Armatimonadota bacterium
GTCGAAGAGTGTGTCTGTGCGCGCAAATGGGTTCTTTCGTTCGGTTGATGACATCCTGGATGTAAAACTCTCATCAGCGAGTGGACAAGTGGTGGCAGTGCGCGATATCGCCACGGTTACCGATGACCCTGCCGAGGCTGTCAGTTATGTGCTCTTTGGAAATGGAGCCGCATCCAGAACATCACCAGCGCAAAACAAAATCGAAAATGCAGTGACGATTAGTGTTGCAAAGCGACAAGGGGTCAATGCTATCGATGTTGTTCATGGTGTGGTGGCAAAGGTTGAGCAGCTCAAGGGACGCGTGATTCCTGGAGATATCAAGGTCACAGAGACGCGTAACTACGGCGAGACATCTGCGGAAAAGTCAAACGAGCTCCTCTTTCACATGGGTATCGCCGTTGTCTCGGTGACTATCCTGATTGCGATTGCACTCGGTAAGAAAGAGTCGATGGTGGTTCTCACCGCTATCCCAGTCACGCTCGCCCTGACGCTGCTCGTTTTCTATCTCTATGGCTACACGCTAAACCGAATCACACTCTTTGCATTGATTTTTTCGATTGGTATTCTTGTCGATGATGCCATCGTGGTTGTCGAGAATATCGTCAGGCATCTTCGGATGCCGGATGCGCAAAATAGGGGATTGATTCAGACAGCAATCGATGCTGTTGATGAAGTTGGAAACCCAACGATTCTTGCAACATTCGCTGTGATAGCTGCCATTCTGCCGCTGGCGTTTGTCGGTGGCTTGATGGGCCCATATATGCGACCAATTCCGGTCGGGGCAAGCGCAGCGATGGTGTTTTCTCTCCTGATCGCGTTCATCGTGACGCCTTGGGCAGCCGTGAGAATCCTTCGTAAGGAAGGTCAAGGGAAAGCATCCGCTGGTGGTCATCATGGAGAGGGTCTGGAAGATAAGCTTACGATTCTCTATCGTCGCATCATGTTGCCATTACTCCGAAGCTGGAAGGTGCGTTCTGTATTCTTTGTAGCTGTCGGGATTATGATGGCCGGGGCGATGTACCTCTTGGTGAACAAGTCCGTCACCGTCAAGATGCTTCCCTTTGACAACAAGAACGAGTTTCAGGTGATTGTTGACATGCCAAAAGGGACATCCCTTGAAACGACGCTCGCGGTTACACGTGAACTGGCCGGTAGTGTCGCTAAGACACAAGAGGTCATCGACTATCAAATCTATGCTGGCACCAGTAGCCCGTATAACTTCAATGGACTTGTTCGCCATTACTTTATGCGAAATGAACCATATCAGGCGGATATTCAGGTCAACCTCCTGCCGAAGGGAGAACGCAAGCGACAAAGCCATGACATCGCCAAAGCATTGCGCACTGAGCTGGCACCAATCGCTTCCCGCCTCGGAGCGCGTATCAAGATCGCCGAAGTTCCTCCTGGTCCTCCTGTCTTGCAAACGCTGGTGGCTGAGGTCTATGGACCCGATGATGCAACACGCCTCGCCGTTGCCAATCGTGTCAAGGGTGTGTTCGAGACGACAGAGGGTGTGGCCGACATCGACTGGTATGTGGATGCCGACCATACAACACGAAACATCAAAATCGATGCTGTCAAAGCGGCTGCATCCGGGGTTTCGGTGGCTGATGCACAATCAGCACTCAGGATTGCATTATCTGGTGGGAATATCGGGTTGCTTCACGAAGATGAGTCCCGGGAGGACATTAGCGCCGTTGTACGCCTCGAGCGTAGTGAGCGAAGCGGTAGTGATGTACTTGAGCAGCTGCAGGTAAGAACGACCAATGGCCAAATGGTTTCGCTCAGTGAGCTCGTGAACACAAATGTCACAGCAGGGGATAAGGCCATCTATCACAAGAACCTGCAACCGGTTGTGTACGTTACGGGTGATGTTGTCGGTCGGCAGGAAAGCCCGGTTTACGCGATCCTAAAGATGAACGCTGCGCTGGATAAGCTTGAACTCCCTGGTGGGGTCAAGCTGAATGTGATGACAACGCATTTGCCGGATGACACACGTACACCGGCGATGAAGTGGGATGGCGAGTGGCATATCACGTACGAAGTCTTCCGAGACCTTGGGATTGCTTTTGCCGCTGTGCTGATTCTTATCTACATCCTTGTCGTGGCATGGTTCCAGGACTTCAAAATTCCTATCGTCATCATGGCGCCTATCCCTCTGACGCTTATCGGAATTCTGCCGGCGCACGCGATGCTTGGAGCGTTCTTTACAGCAACATCGATGATTGGCTTTATTGCAGGTGCTGGGATTATCGTCCGTAACTCCATCATTCTGGTCGACTTCATTGAGCTCCAGAGGAAGGAGGGTGCATCACTCGAACAGGCCGTCGTGGATGCCGGCGCGATTCGGTTCAGACCGATGCTCCTTACGGCTACGGCGGTGATTGTTGGGTCCTTCGTGATTCTCTTTGACCCGATCTTTCAGGGATTGGCAGTGGCGTTAATGGCTGGCGAGATTGCAAGCACACTGTTGTCCCGCCTGGCAGTGCCCGTGCTCTATTACATGGCACAAGCTGGGAGGGAGCGCCGCAACCGCGTCTAAAAGGCCGGGGTTGCGAATCAAAAAACGACAGCCTTGCCCGGAATGATATCCAGGCAAGGCTGTTTTTCATTAGCTGATTGCACTGCACCCGCGGTATTCGATCTACCGTTACAAAAGGCGGCAGCAAGATGACTTTGGATGTCGGATGTCTACTGCCGTTGCGCCAGCTTCAAGGCAAAGCGGCCATCGCTTGACAGGGTCCAGCCTTGGGGCGTTTGCGTGGCATGGCCTCCATCGATGTTGACAGAGTAATCAAAACCATCCAGCTTGAAATAAACTCTCTGCGCTGTAACCCTCGTCAGGTTCGACTTTCGTGTGTCCCATCCGAATGCTAAGTCGAGTGGGGATAACTCAGCATTGGATGTGTTTTGCAGGGATACAAACATTTGTTTCTCATCGAACTGAATGCGAAGGGTCTGTTCGTTTTGTACGGGGACCGACACGGTCATTGACTTTCCAGTTTCGTTAACTACCACTTTTCCAGTCTTCAGGAGTCGAGTGCCGTTCGAGATGAAAAAACCACCGGCGCCGGGTTCCTTCCGCGAATGTGCTGCCGTTCGCCAGTGGTAGCCATCGAGGACTGGTGGCATTTTTTGCTCTACATCTTCTAGGCGCGTGGCCTGTTTCAGAAATGGTTGTTCGTACTCATCGCTGTAGACAGTGATATCCCGAAGGTAGGGAAGGTCGCCTTTAAAGTGAAGGTTCGCTCGGTAAAAGCGGCTTTGATACCAAACGGATGTTTCCACAGGGTCCGTGTTCTCAAATGGATCCACCAGCTGGACCTGAGCTTGTGTGGGTGTCGAAGGAAATGCCTTCTTGAATGCGCGTCCTGTTTCGCCCATTGTCTCGATGGTCGCAGCGCTGGTTTTACGAAGCGCTGCCAGTGCTTTTATCTGCGGTGCGTAAGCGGCTTGTTGGCTTGGCCAAGGGAATGAGTTTTCTTGCCCAATTTGGGCATAAGCAAATTGTTGTGTGGGAGCATCCAGAATCATGGACAGGAACGACTGGACGAAGTGTGGGGAGCGACCGGATGGCCACACAGGTTCCATCGTGTCCGGCTGCGTGATGAATTTGCCATCCGGTTGGGTATAGCCCTTGTCATAGTAATAAACAGGATCCTGCCCAAGCATCCTGAAGATGGGTGTATTGATCTGGTTGTGTTTTTGGATGGCCGGGCTCCAGCAGTTACGCTTGCTCGGGTAGTAGCCGGCGATTGGGGCGCCCCAGATTGTGAAGCCATCCGTGGCAATTTGGTCACGGCAAACCGCGTAGGCATCGGCTCCGTAGGTTTCCGTGATGTGCTTGATGGTGATGGAATCGAGGTTCCAGCTTGCGATTGACTTCGGAAAGGATCCAAAGACTTCTTTGAATGTACGCATCGCGGTGTCTGCAAGCTTTTTGCGCTCATCCTCGGTGTAACCGATGGTGAAAGCGACATGCGGGATGTGATCCCATTCGTAGCCTGGTCTGCCTCGCCACGTTACGCCAGCGGCTTTGCAATGCATTTCATTCATCTCAAACCAGAGGCCGACCTCGTGGCTGGTGGGCATGTGTTGCTTTAGAAATGGGACGAATGGTCCGGAGACTAGGGCATCGAATTGGAGCAGCCACGTCGCGGGGAGCCCGGACGCTTTGATGATCTCCATTTGTTTTTGTACGGGGAGGAGTAAGTCGGTCGTGAACCTTGGCTCGATGGCTCGGATGAAGTTGACAATATTGATGCGTCGCATAGTGTTTCGTGTACCATGCCTTGGTATCGAATGCCGTGAATGATTACGGAAGAGTACAGTATCGGTTCTGGACTTTATTAGTTGTTCGCCTCGGTCCTGCCCGAAACGATTGCATTTGCTTCGTGAACTTAACTGATTTCAGCTGCTGAACGTGCACTGTATGTTGCCTTCGTGCAAACGTTCCGGTAAAGTCCGCTACCATTGTTGTTCGAATAGCTCACGTTGTCATGGGGGAATTCTGATGAAATTGGACTGTGGAAGAGCGATTGGTGGCACTGTCGCTTCATTGGTTACGGTGCTCGCGTGTATGTCCGGCTCGTTTGCCCAGTTTTATGGAAACAGTAATGGGCAGGTTTTTGGTAACAACACCGGTGGAAGCTTCAACGGCGGATTTTCCTCTGGTTCATCGACGGGGTATTCGTTTCAGAACGGTTCAACCAGCACGGGTGGTTTTGTATCCAACAAGGGAAATGGCTCCGATGAGGCGGCATTGCATGCATTGCCAATCGATGTGTTGAAGGTTGGGCTTGAGCTAAGCGCTGATCAGGTCGCGAAGATTTCAGCAATCCAGCGACAGCTTGAGGCATCCCGTCGTACCAAGATGGCAAACCTTGGTGGAGCGATTGGCGGTGGAGATGACATCAATCCTGCGAAGTTCAACGATGTGATTATGTCGATACAAGCAGATGGTCAAAATGCCGATCAGCGAATCCTGGGCACACTGACATCCGAACAGCGCAGTTACGTTGGTACATTTTTGCGTGATGTCAACATTTTGCGTGGTGCCCACATTCCAGCGCATCTGGTTAGAGACTTGCAGCTTTCCGAGGCGCAGTTGACGAAGTTGTTTGACATTTCGAAGAAGGTCCGCGCGGAATACGATGTTCGCATTCAGCGTGCAATCTGGTCGCAGGACATGGCAACCGTCAAGCAGCTGATGAAGGATTCTGCGACGGCGCTTCGCTCCAAGGTGAATTCAACACTTAGCGAGGAGCAGGTAGCGTTTCTCAATCGTTTCGAGCAACAAAATCCATCGCTGAAGGTATCGCCATTCAATCGTACATTTGGCTACAGCAGTGCATCCGGTGGCGGATCGGCTGGAGGCAGTGGTGGACGTTTCGGCGGTGCACAGAGTGGAAGCTCCTCCGGCAGTTATAGCGGCGGCGGCGGCTTTGGGAACTCGAGTGGGAGCGCTGGTGGTAACTCTGGTGGTTTTGCAATCCCACCAAGGCCGTAGGGTCTCGCAATGTCACCCGCATTGCATAGTCTTATCACTTACAGACAGACGTGTGGACTGACATAAGTGAGTATCGATTTAGCGTCAGATGCATTCAGGGGCGTTATTTCGTTCACTTGGATGAGAGGAAAGACAGCTACTGGGAGTAAGACAGTAGTGCTTTGACTTATTTCATGTAACTGACGATTGCTTCAAAAAGCCTCCTTGAAAACAGGGAGGCTTTTTCTTTTGGCAATCTTTGTCATAACCTGTCCAAGTTTTCTTGAGAATCTACTATGACGACAATGAACGTATCGCTGCCAGAAAAATTGAAAGTGTATGTCAATGGCCCTGTTGAAAGTGGCGGCTACGGAACAGCTAGCGAATATGTTCGTGGCCTGATTCGTCAAGATCTAAACAGTCACGAGAAAGAGCATAACGAGCGATTGAATGCATCACTGTTCGAGGGACTTGAGAGCATCGAAGAAGAGGGAACTGTTGAGGATATCGACGAATATTGGATCAAGTTGTAACAGAGAATAAGTGCAGGTGAGTTTACGAAGCAGAAAGTTCAATCTGCTTGAATGAGCCGCTAAGAATCTCCAGGCAGTTTTATCGTGACATTGATGTAGTACTTGGCTACCTTGGAACGGTTGCAAGTACGGATGTTTTATGGCGTTATGCAGGTGCTGTTGAATCGACAAGATGACACATCCGACAGTTTCCATCTTTTGGTAGATTGGTAGATGCAGACGATACGAAGATATAAAACCTTCGAATTTTTCCAGTGTCTCGGCATAAATGTAACTACGGTGTTTGGGACCGAAAATTTACGGATTCCATCAGTGCAATCGCATCGTTATGATTATCCCAAAATGAATCAAAATCGGCGTCATGTAAAGGTGCCAAAAGATCCAAGAAAAATGGCGCGTGCTGAATAGAAGCTGATTCCAAGGTCACCACAACACCCCTAAACGTCGAAGTATAGGGCGGGCTTTTGGATGTGCTGGTTTACGATCGATTGCAATATCGCCAGCAAGAAAAGAGGAGCCATTCGTAGAGCTCATCTGGTAGGAGGGTATTAGCAAAAGCTCTGAACTCCACTTGAATCAGGCTCAATATTCTATGCATTTCCTTGGCACACTTGAAGTTTCTCTCGGCATTAGCATCCTTCGTCGATAGCCTAAATCGCTTCGGAGTCTTAGGCACATCAACGAGCACACAAAAGCTGATCGAATACAACGTGGCTTGAATCTTCCAATCAGTTTCACTTTCGTTGGCACCACAATCGGAGTATTGGTTTCGTACTTCGTTGAGCTCATTCCAAAGCGACACTATCTTCTGGACTCTAGTGTCTTGGGTGGATTGAACTTGACTGGCAGTAACACTTTCTTGATTCACGCATTATGTTACTTCGGTTGATGGTCAGGGAGTACTAAGTCGCTCTTTCCACTATCCATGCATCTACTAAACGTGGGGCCCGAATAGGTTGCAACCGGTTAGAAGCGGCATTTTGCAGGGTTCTTATATTCCTGAGTGCTTTTAGCGCTCCCACAACAAAAGCAGCGCATTCATAGGATGCAAAACACCAGACAAGATTCACGCGATACCACCAGCAGAAGGACTGCTCAAGGCATCATAGGACGACCAGCCAATACACTTATTATCGAACAAAATCTGTCACACAAACCGGAGCCAGCAAGTGGTGCCCCAAAATACAGTGGAAATACAGTAAACCCGCTGAACTCTGGTGGTTTTGGATGAACTTTCACCAGTTCCGGGTCCTTGGATCAATGTCCAAAAATCCGTCAATCACCCAATCCGCCACACAAAAACACCCTTTTTTAGCCTATGAGGTTTGCCAAGGGCTGTCCGTATGATAATAT
>JBEDDQ010000032.1:0-4795 GCA_041176185.1 Armatimonadota bacterium
GCAGCATCCCTTTCCGTAAAGCGTTGAAGAACCGCCTGACATCTCTTGTGTCCTACGCCCGCTACTCCGGTGCATTCCAGAAAAAGGGCAAGGTCTACTTTTACCGAAACAATGGCCTGCAAAACCAATCCGTGCTCTATGTTCAAGATGGACAAAACGGCACACCCCGGATGCTCCTTGACCCGAACACCTTCTCCACAGATGGGACTACGGTTCTCACAGATTTCATCGTCAGCCAGAATGGGCGCTACGCTGCCTTCGGCCAGAGCAGTGGTGGCTCTGACTGGAATGTCTGCAAAGTCATGGATGTCGCAGCTGGGACCATCTTGCCTGAGACGCTTGAGTGGCTCAAATTTGGTATCGGGGCCGTCTGGCTAAATGATGATGGCTTTTACTACTCCCGCTATCCAAAGCCTGCCGCTGGTGCCGAGCTGACAGCTAAGAATGTTGACCAAAAGGTTTACTTCCATAAGGTAGGGACATCCCAGGAAACTGATGAGCTTGTCTACGAAGACACCGCCAATCCCGACCGCACGCTGACTCTGGACATGACGGATGACCGTCAATACGAAGTCCTCTACACAAGCGATCCGGGCAAGCGTGGAAATGGCCTCTTCATTCGGCCCGTCGGAAATCGAGGAGGGTTTATACCCATCGTTGCTGAGATCACTGAAGACTCCTACACCGTGATCGACACCGATCAACACTTCCTTTTAGTGCTCACCAACCACAAAGCTCCAAACCAGCGTGTGCTCTTGGTCGATCCATCAAACGTGGCGCCCATTAAGAACGCTAAAGTCATCATCAGTGAGCGATCAGAAAATATCGAAGGTATCGCTGTCGCCGGGGGCAACCTCATCGTTTCGTACATTAAAGATGTCACATCAAACGTGGTGCAGTTCGATAAAAAGGGACGCAAAATCCGTGACATCAAGCTGCCTGGAATCGGAAGCGCCGGGTTTACATCTGGGGATGCGAACGACTCGCACATCTACTACAGCTTCACCTCCTACAACTACCCAAGTACCCAGCTGCACTTTGATCTGAAGTCTGGAAAGTCAACTGTTTTCAAGGCACCGGTCATCAAAGACTTCAAGCCATCCGACTACGCTGTTGAGCAAGTTTTCTTCAAGTCCAAGGATGGCACTAAGGTCCCGATGTTTGTTGTCGCCAAGCGTGGCACTAAGCTCGATGGCAACAATCCTACGCTCCTGTATGGCTACGGTGGGTTCAATATCCCGCTAACCCCGGGCTTCTCGACAATGAATCTCGCCTGGCTTGAGCAGGGAGGTGTTTACGTTGTCGTCAACCTTCGCGGTGGCTCAGAATACGGCGAGCGGTGGCACGAAGCCGGGATGCGTTTCAAGAAGCAAAATGTCTTTGATGACTGTATCGCCGCGGCAGAGTGGCTAATCAATAACAAGTGGACGCGCCCGGGACGCCTCGCGCTGCAAGGCGGCTCTAACGGCGGACTCCTCGTCGGCGCCGTCATCAACCAAAGACCAGATTTGTTTGCAGCCGCCATCCCGCAGGTCGGTGTGATGGACATGCTGCGTTACCAGCTCTTCACCGCTGGTAAATACTGGACGGCGGAGTATGGCTCCAGCGAGATGTCCAAAAAGGATGTCCAAAACCTGCTGAAATTCTCGCCCATCCACAACATCCGCAAGGGGCAGGTCTACCCGGCAACCATGGTTACCACCGCCGATCATGATGACCGTGTTGTGCCCGCGCACTCATTCAAGTACGCATCCACGCTGCAGGAGAAAGCCAGCCACAAAAAGCCATTGTTGATTCGAATTGAGACCAAATCCGGGCATGGTTCGAGCAACCTTAGCAAGGCGATTGAAGAGACATCGGATGTCTATGCATTCCTCTTCAAGAGTATGGATTTCAAACCACGAGTGAAGGGGAGCTGAGAAATCATGTCCATTTACCACCTCATCTCGCAGCAGGGCTTCGAAGCCCAGAGCGACTCAGAGTTCATCCTGGATGATGCAAACCTCGCAGCTGGGTTTATCCACTGCTGCACGGCCGAGCAGCTTCCGGGAGTAATTCAACGCTATTTCCCGGGCGATAACAGCAACCTGATGGTGGTTGAGCTCAACCCGAATGCACTAACGGAAGAACTAAAGTGGGAGCCGGCCACCGACTCCGATGGCCTGTTCCCACATGTTTACGGACCTATCAACCGCAGTGCGATCCTTCAGGTGACTCCCTATGGAGCATATTCTGGGCGATAGCTTTTGAGGCAACTGGCAGCTTCCGCTTCATGCTCTGCAATCAGAGCGGGGATGCCGGCAAGCTCTTCGATTTCAGCCTCTGAGCGCTCACTTTCAGGAGTTTCCTCGATGTTGTCTTTTTGCTCACGTAACAAATGAGCTTTGACCAGCTGCGCCTGTCCATAAAGGCAGTCAGACGCATCACTCAGGGAAAACCACGTTTCGTTTGCCTGCTCAAGGTGCGATGCCTGCCAGGCTGAAACGAAGTTGCCCAGGATGGCTTCGATGTCAGTGCCTGGGTCATCGACGATTGGCAGGCGCTCACCAAGCCACCCATTGTAGGTGTACTTCATGATGACACCATCATTGAACATCCGGCTAACACTGCCATCACGTTCTGCACATCCACCAAGGACATCGAGAACATCTGGGCGGGACATACCCGAGTCGATATAAATCCACTTGATATTCTCCGCAGTACTTTGTGGATCAATCAAACGACCGCCTTCGGTGAGCTCTGCAATTTCATCCGCATTGATGCCGAAGCGCCATTCGACATCTTCGCCCCAGCCGACGACGTCACGTTCATCCCATGGGCCGCAGTATTCCTCGTCGTATGCCTCTTCGTCTTCATTCCACTCATCATCGTCATCATCTGTGGGTGTAACGCCATTTGGGCACAGCTCATCGAGGAGTTCCAGCTGCACTTTTACAACTCCAATAAAGAAAATGAACCGGTCCCAGCCGGTTGATGTTTCCCGCTCAGGGACAACGACATCATCGCTTTGAAGGTAGCGATCCAAATTTATCTCGAGGTCTTCGATCTCATTAAAGCCATGGTCTTCGCGACAGATATTGGTTTCATCAACGCAGCTTGGGAAGGTTGTGGTGGTCACGGTTTGTCCTTCAATCTCTTTAGTTGATGTATAGCAAACCAGAAAGCGGGTCGACTTGAATTCCGATAACGACAGCGTCGCACCGTTGCGGGTGTCGATGAGATACACATCCGCAAACGGACCGTTTTGCCATTGTGAGATTACATTATCGAGGTATTCGAACGACAGTTTTTCAGGTGTCCCGATGGATGTTTGAATAAAGTCGTTGTCAGCGACGACAGACCCGATAAATGCGCTAATGGCCTCCGATCCGGTCAGGCTGGCGGCGATGCCCGCGGCATCCCGGGCCGCAGCGAGGAGGGCATCCGCCGATGTTGGGTTGTTCTCAGTGTTTTCCATACCCTCTTATCAGAATTGGGACGGAAACTGTGACCGGAACTATTGCAGCTGCATGAGCTAATTTGAGAAAATATTACCGTCGGTGGAAACCCATCTGGTGAGCTCGCCATTGAGACATCACCAGACCGGTATGCCATTATTATGTACGCCTTACGCACACAATCAAACATTTAGAAATACCAGAAATACATACATCTGCAAACAAAAGTAAGTCTTACTGAGTGGTTCTGGAACAGCGGGTGTGATGGCCAAAAACTAGCCGCGGCGCTGCATCTACAGCATCGTAATCCTAATGTAGCAGTGACCTGCCAATCGCAAACTTGGATGGAGCAATACCCAGAAGTTCGCAAACCGTTGGGTGGATGTCCACTTGCCGGACACCGCGCAGCTCTCCCTGTGCCTGGACACCTTTACCGCCAACATAGCAGATTGCCTGCATTTTGTCGCGGAGTGGGAGGAAGCCGTGGACGCCACTGCCGCCGAGGTCTGTGATCACCGATGACACCGTCTTCGACATCGAGCTACTCGGCGCGTATCCCTTCGCAAAGTCCAAGTAGACATCCTGGCCATTCACACCTCCGATGCCCAAATGCCTAATTTCAACGGAATCAAACACCGCACGGATGATCTGTGTCCCGGTCTGAGGGTCACGTGCCGCGAGAAGTGCATTGGTGGCTGCTTCGATCACCGCGGCGCGCTCACTTGGCAACACAATCCCACCCTTCCACGTTGTGTCATTCACCACGAGGCCAAACTCACCCCAGCCCGGCGCGAAAATTTTGGAGCGCTTTGTGTCGAGCTTTCCGGATGCATCCATTTCTGCAAGACCCGCATCTATCAGAATCTTGTTGATGTAAACCTTGCGGTTCGTCCCTTCCATCCCGTGGTCGCTTACGATAATAAACGCGTAGTCCTTTGACAGCGCATCGTATGCCGTGCCGACCCACTGGTCGTGGAGTTTAATGACATCCTCGTAGTACGGACGTATTTTCGCGGCAAGCTTTGGGTCATGGCCGGGCAGGGATGGATCCAAAAATGCCATTAATGTATGGCCGGCGGAGTCGATTTGCGGCGTGTAGTGGGTGATGAGGTCTGGCTTGTACTTGGACGCCATGTGGAGGAGGCCACGTGTCAGCTGCGAGAGGTCAAAGCGTACCAGCTCGACCGCGCGCGCTTCGGCATCGCCTGTGCCACCATTGTAAATCGGCGTCCCCAGAAGTCCATCCTGAAACTCAAACCAAGCATCCGCGTGGAAGCCCGTATACGTCGCCAGATAATCCTTCTCTTCTGCGGCGCTCGAATGGCCCTTGATCGCATTGGCAGAGCGGAGCAATATGG
>JBEDDQ010000033.1:0-8046 GCA_041176185.1 Armatimonadota bacterium
GAGTTTTACTTACGTGAGCAGATGAAGGCGATAAAGCGCGAGCTTGGCGAACGTCCGGAACGTGACCGTGAGCTCGCGGGTTTTCGTTCTAAACTGAAGAAGCTGAAACTTCCAGATGAAGCTCACAAGGAAGTCGAGCGTGAGCTTGACCGCCTCGATCGCCTCAATCCCGCGAGTCCTGAACATAGCGTTAGTCGAACCTACGTTGAAACCGTTTTGTCTCTCCCGTGGTCAACGAGTACGCCTGAGACTGCGACGGTAATTGATGTCGAAACAAAGCTGAATGAAGACCACTACGGTCTCAAAGATATTAAAGACCGAATTGTTGAGCATCTGGCAGTACGTCTAAGTGTTCCGGAAGGAAACCTTCGTCAACCTATTCTGTGTCTTGTTGGACCTCCTGGCGTTGGAAAAACATCCCTCGGGCGGAGTATTGCACGTGCACTTGGCAAAGAATACGGGCGTATTAGCCTTGGTGGTGTTCGTGATGAATCCGAGATTCGGGGCCATCGGCGTACCTATGTAGGCGCACTTCCTGGCCAAATCATTACGACTCTCCGAAGGGCAGGGACTAATAATCCGGTTATCGTCCTTGATGAAATTGACAAAATGGCCAGTGATATGCGCGGTGATCCGGCAAGTGCATTACTCGAGGCATTGGATCCAGAGCAAAATAAGTCATTTCGGGATCACTACATCGATGCGCCATTTGATTTATCAAAGGTCTTGTTTATCACGACGGCCAATAGCCTTGATGGCATTCCAGGGCCTCTTCGGGACCGGATGGAAATCGTCGAGCTAAGCGGCTACACAGATCGCGAAAAGGCATCTATTGCCATCGGCCACCTGATTCCGAGCCAGCGTAAAGAGTACATGGTTGCAGATAGCGACTTTGATATTGAACCTGATGCGCTCTTGCCACTGATTCACGGGTATACGCGTGAAGCAGGAGTACGCTCACTGGGACGGGTAATCGGGTCACTGTGTCGTAAACAGCTGCGACGAAGAGCAGAAGGAACGCCTCTCCCGATTCCATTGACTGAAGCAGGAATAACGGACCTCCTTGGAGCTCCTCGTTATGACACGGATGAAATTGCACCTTATGCAGGTGTCCCGGGAACGGCAGTTGGTCTTGTGTGGACATCGGTGGGTGGCGATACGCTTGTCCTGGAAACAACCCGTATGCCAGGTGCAAAAACGGTTCAGTTGACTGGGCGACTAGGCGAAGTGATGCAGGAATCCGCGAAGACGGCTGTATCCTATGTAAGAGCGAATGCAAGCAAGCTTGGAATTGACCAGGGGTTTTGGGAGTCATCTGAGATTCACATCCATGCTCCTGCTGGTGCTGTTCCAAAAGATGGTCCAAGCGCTGGCATTACGCTTGTAACAGCATTGGTATCGTTGCTTACTCAGCGTCCACTTGAAGAGTACTTGGCGATGACTGGCGAGGTCACCCTTACCGGTCGTGTGCTTCCCGTTGGTGGTATCAAGGAAAAGTTACTTGCGGCTCACCGTCAAGGATGCAAAACCGTGATTGTTCCATCGCGCAACCGTAAGGATGTTCTGGAAGATGTTCCAGAAGATGTACGCAGTGCGATGAATATTGTCTACGTTTCAGATGTCCTTGAAGTCATCGATGTTGCACTCCGACCAAAGCCCCGTGCAAAGCGACCGGCGGCGGCTGGACAACAACATGTGGCGCCTGAAAGCGTGATGCCTCTTGCGCCGACATTGCCATCCAAAGATACCCCTCCGGCTCGTGCCTAACCAGCACCGCATCCTGCCATTCCCGTAAGTTGAAATGGCAGGATGCGCTATGTGTTTGAGTTAGCTATAAGCCTCTTCTGTATCGAGGAAGCGCCAATCCTTTAGATGAGCATCATTAAACGGCAACCCTAGTATCAACGCTCTTACCGCTGCGATTGGCATTTCATTTTCTTGTAAGAAGCGGTCGTGAAAGGCCTTCGGGGTCCAACCGCGTGCAGTGGCCTCGCGGTACAACGCTCTTACCTGCATGCCACCAATCTGGTAGGCAAGTTGGTAAAGCGGTGGGTACCGATTCCCTACACTTCTCCTAATTTCTGCGTGCGCATTTGCCGGCTCGTGCCCGCATTCCTTAACGAGAAACTCAACACATTCCGACGCCGTCATTTCTCCCAAATGAAACTTCAAGCTGAACAAAACCCGTGCACACCGGTGCATCCGCCAGAACAGCATCCCACAGCGCTGTTCCGGAGTCTCAGGAAACCCGCGCTCCCAAAGCAACATTTCCCAGTGCAGCGTCCAACCCTCAACCCAAAACGGTGTCCACCAAATGTTTCTGTGCGTATGAAACCGTGACGATGCCCATTGCTGCATATGATGTCCCGGTATGAGCTCATGCTGGACGGTTGCACGACTGAAAGCTGCATTGTTACCCCGCATGCTCATCTGACGAGCTGCTATTGACATCCCGGACGTTGGATACGAAACAATGATTGTTTCACCACCGAGAAAGAATGGATTTGTCTTTTGGTCCTCGGCGGACATCATTTCCATTCGCCACGTACCATTTGCGGTGGAATTAACGGTCAGAAGATCATTTTCGGTGACGTACCGCGAAGCTTCAGTCGCAAGGTCCCTTACGATTTCTGGCTGGCTGCCGGGTGGTGCTGCAGATACCTTACACGCTTCGAGTGCAGCGTCCCAATCTGCAACGCCCATTTCATTTACAACAAAAGCACATTGCTGTCTACACCATTCCCACTCGCGTTCAGCAGCAGCAATCAGATCATCGACGGAGTGGGCAATCCAACTCGCAGCCAGGTGTTGCGTAAGCACATCCCTACCAACGGGTTGGCCAATCAGCTCATCCCCGATATGCCTGACCAATAATCCCTTGAGTGAGTGCAATGTCTCCTGAAGCGTTGAAACCGTCTCGCTACACCACCACGTGACATTTGGATTGTAACCACCGATGAACTTCCACCAATGGTTAAGCGCATCAACTACCAGATCCAAATGTGTTGCAAGTCGATCTGTTTGTTCATCGAGTGGCAAATCCCGGATGTTGTTCGTAAGTGCCTGTACATCAAAGAGGACACCAGCGAGGTCGATAGAAGCCGCTTGCCCATCTGGAAAATCAAAGTCCCTGAGCTTGTCATCTAGCGTGAATAGGCGGTTTAGCCAAGGGAATTTGGTATGTAACTTTATATTGCGTTCATTCTCGAGATTGTCATCGCGTGTGAACTGCTCGAGTCGCTCTGCGAATAGCAGGACATCAAGGAACTCGCTACGGGTCACCGCACACTGCTTCAGGTCGTCGACTATCGTGATGTATTGCTGTACGACTGCCGCGCGAGCGATATGGCGTCGTTCTGTAGGATTCGGAAACTTCCGCTCCCAAGCGCTCCGATCTTTAGTGAAGTGGTTGATAACGTCGCAGACTTTCAAATGTGCGTTAAGATACATCCGGATTTCCTTTTCGCATATGAGTCTATCCGCAGGAAGAGTCTTTCCCGAGGGTGAATCAAACAGTAGAAGAAGTCCACCGGAGAATTACTTATGTCAGATTCGCTTTCCCGACGTCAGATGTTGCGTGCCACTGCTGGTATTGCAGCGGCTACTTTCACCATTGAGGCTGCGGAAGCAGAGTGGCGTTCATTGACCCCTACTGCGACCAGTAATGAAACGATGCATGGCGTCCCATTTGAGCGCACGCCAAATGTCCGCGTTGGCTTTATTGGCCTTGGTGGACGTGGAAGCGGCTTGCTTAACGACCTCATCAACATTCCTGGCGTTGAGATTCGTGCCGTCTGTGACCTCGTCACCGAGCGTGCTGAAAGTGGTGCTGCGCGTGTTGCACGTGGCGGCGCCCAGAAGCCGCAAGTTTACGGCGGTAAGCTCGACAGCTGGAAGGCACTTGTCGCACGCGATGATATCGACATCGTTTACATTGCTACCCCTTGGGACTGGCACGTCCCGATGGCGATCGGTGCGATGGAAAATGGTCACCATGCGGCTACCGAAGTCCCAGCGGCAACAACATTGGCTGACTGCTGGAAGCTTGTAGACACATCGGAGCGTACACGCAAGCACTGCATCATGCTTGAAAACTGCTGCTACGGAAATTCTGAAATGATGGTCCTGAACATGGTCCGCAAGGGAATGTTCGGAACGATTACGCATGGTGAAGCCGCTTACATTCACAATCTCAGCGAGCTTTTGCTGGCCGATTCTGGTGAGGGTCTGTGGCGTCGCAAGCCCCATATCGATCATAACGGCAACCTCTATCCAACCCACGGACTGGGTCCAGTTGCAAACTACATGGACATCCATCATGGAGACCGGTTTGTATCGATGGTTTCGATGAGTAGCCAGGAAGCTGCCCTGACCGAGTTCCGTGACAAGCATGTTGCGAAGGACTCACCAAAGCGTCTGGAAAAGTATAAGAATGGCGACATGAGCACATCGCTGCTCAAGACAGCAGCTGGCCGTACGGTTATGCTCCAGCATGACGTCGTTACATTCCGCCCATATACGCGTCACAACCTGATTCAGGGAACGCAAGGTACGTTTGCAGATTATCCAGCGCGTATCTGTGTGATGGGCCAGCCAGAGGGTGAAACCTGGGTCGAGCTTTCAAAGACCGATCGCTACAAGGAGTTTGTCGACCCACTGTGGCAGAAGAATGGCGATCAGGCCCGCAAGCTTGGTGGTCATGGCGGCATGGACTACATCATGAACTTCCGCCTGATTCAGTGTCTGCATGAGGGCATCGCACCTGATATGGATGTCTACGATGCTGCAGCATGGTCGGCTCCGACTCCGTTGTCCGAGCTGTCAATCGTTCGTGGTGGTGGTGCAGTTAACTTCCCAGACTTTACACGAGGCAACTGGAAGAAGTAATCTCTCTTCATGAAGGTTACGATTATCGGGGCCGGCTTAGCCGGCCTCGCTTGTGCCAGGCGTCTTGCGGATAACAATATCCCTGTTCGACTTCTCGAACGGTCGGCGTCCATTGGCGGACGTGTCAAGTCCAAAACGATCAACGGATACCGCATTGATTTAGGATTTCAGGTCTTACTGAATGCCTATCCGACACTTCAAGCCTTTCCAGAGCTTGCAGCGCTCCCGGTGATTCCATTTCCGCCAGGTGCGCGGATTATGCTTGAGCATAGGCTTCATACACTTTCAGATCCATTTCGGAATCCCGCTGATGCTCTGCCATCAGTGATTACCCCTGTTGTGAGTATTCAGGATAAGTTGCTGATGTGGCAGCTTGCGGCAGAGCTTAACAGACGACCTTTGTCCTCACTCTGGGATGAGCCTGACCAAACAATTTTTCGATTTCTAAGTCGACGTGGATTTAGTCAAGCTGCAATAGAGCTCTTTTTCCGTCCGTTTATCGGTGGGATTACCCTCGATGAGTCACTTGGAACGAGCGCAGCTGTTTTTAAGTTTGTCTGGTCGATGCTAAGTAAGGGCCTTGCAACGACTCCTATAGGTGGGATGCAGTCAATTCCGGATGCGATGTCAAATGTCCTTCTTGAGAAAGGCGTTGCAAAACATCTTGAGACAACGGTTCAAGACCTTCAGCCCACACAAAAAGGCTGGAATTTGATCACCTCGACGGATACCTACACATCTGATTTGGTGGTAATCGCGACAGATGTTTGGTCACTGTCTGCATTGATTCCGCAATCAGAGAGTCCAAAATATCGGTCACAACGAACTCTTTGGCTTGCTGTGGACCGAGCCATCGACTGCGGCCCATCGCTAATCTTGAACCCTGACAGGGATTCCCCATTTATGACGGTAGCACCGATGCATGCTGTGGACAAAGACCGTGCTCCAGCTGGAACATCGCTCTTTGCTGTAACAATTCGGAGTGAACACTTCTCTGACACCACCGACCAATTGGTTCAAGAGTTTTATCAGGCTATGCAACGTAACAAGCTCATCTCCGTCGTGGACAATATAACTTGCATTTCAGACCAAACCATCGAAAAAGCCCAGTTCGTCCAAAATCCGCAGCATTTCCGGATGCATAGTCAGTTTGCCAAGTTACCCGACGGAATCTTTATTTGCGGGGAGCATCTCCACACCTCTAGCATAAATGGAGCACTCGAAAGTGGAATCACGATAGCGGATGAAATTGTCAGAACCCTTTCAGAGCGGGAGTGACTCTGGGATTAAGGGTAAACTAATAAGCGCCGCTTGCTAATCCCGGGTGGCGACAGGAGAATATGATGAGTAATGCCGTAACCGTGACCGGAGCTGACTTTGATGCCGTTGTTCTAAAGAACGACGTTCCAGTGTTGGTGGACTTCTGGGCACCTTGGTGTGGTCCTTGCCGACGTGTTGCACCTGAGCTGGATGCAGTTGCAGAAGAGCTTGGAGCGCAGGTTGTGATTGCTAAGGTTAATGTGGATGACGAATCCGACTTGGCAGTAACCTATGGCATTCAGAGCATCCCTGCGATGGTAATCTTCAAGGGTGGTAAGGAAGTCGACCGTTTGGTTGGTGCTTACCCACGCACCGCCATTAGTGCAAAGTTGAAGGCCCAGATCTAAGCACTTTTGTGGTCACATTCTCTCGTGAGATGTGACCACATAACGCTTTTCTGATATACTTCGCATCGGCGCGGAGGGGTGAGCGGAATGGTATCGCAACCGCCTTGAAAGCGGTCTCACGGGCAACCGTGTGCGGGTTCGAATCCTGTCCCCTCCGTCCTTTTGCCAAACTCCAATGGATCTTCCATCCAACAAAGACCTCACAACAATCCGTTTGACACAGCAAGTTACCTGTGCCGGATGAGCGAGCAAACTGGGACCGTCGGTCCTTTCTAATGTCCTTACTGACCTAACATCGCGCTATGGTTTCTCGACAGCATCGGGCATTCCGCACCTTGATGATGCTGGTATCCATGTCCTGTCCCCTGAGCTTGCACTTGTTCAGACGGTAGATTTTTTCACGCCAATTGTAGATGACCCATTTACATTCGGGGCGATTGCAACAACGAATGCGCTCTCAGATGTCTATGCCATGGGCGGAAGGCCCCTCACTGCACTGAATATCTGTTGTTTTCCAGCAGATGTCTATCCTCCTGATGTACTGGCAGATGTTATTGCCGGGGGGCTTTCCATCCTGTCAAAGGCTGGTGTGACGTTGCTTGGAGGACATACCGTAAAGGATGCCGAGTTCAAGTTTGGTGTATCAGTTACAGGCACTTGTCACCCAGACCAGATTCTGACCAATCAAAATGCACAGCCAGGTGATGTTCTGATTTTGACCAAGCGTATTGGATCCGGAGTGTTTACGACAGCTCTTAAGCGTGGACTAGTGGATGAGCATGCGCTTGCCCCTATCGTTGCATCGATGCTACTTCTAAATGACACTCCAATCACCATCGCAAAGGAGCTTGGAATCCCGGAAGTTGTCCATGCGGCTACCGATATCACTGGGTATGGGCTACTCGGACATCTGTCACACTGGGTACGTGATTCCAATATCGGCATCGGCGTGGACACGCGTCAGGTACCTGAGTTCGATGGTCTCGATGAACTCATTAAACAAGGATGTGTCCCAGGGGGCACGCTTGCCAACGCAAGATTTTCTGAAGCGTTCATACTTGGTAAAGAGCTCATCTCCGAAGCGAAATGGTGCAGTTTGAATGATCCCCAAACGAGCGGTGGATTGTGTCTGGCAATGGATGCTATGTTTGCCGATGCGTTTATAACCAAGATGAATACGCAAGGACTCGATGCTTGGGTTATCGGTGAAGTTACCAAGACTTCACCTGGCAAACTCTTGCTGAGGTAGTTAGGACTACTGAGCGATGGGTTTGTTTACCATCGTGTTCGCAGATTTGATGTACTGATTGATAACGGCTGCCAAGCCTACTTTGGCGTCAAGAATCAAATCGATTGCTTCTCGAACGGCACCATGCCCTCCACGTTTGGTCAAGACATAGTCGGCATTTCGACAAACGAACTCACAGGCGTCATTGACGGCAAAGACAAATCCAGCCCGCTCCATCGCTGGAACATCGTTCAAGTCATCCCC
>JBEDDQ010000034.1:0-5535 GCA_041176185.1 Armatimonadota bacterium
AATTATTCCTGTTCCTTATAAATGGGCTCCGGGTGTGTCCAAAGCCCAAATCGACTCTGACCTTCGTGTTGAATTGTGAGGTCTTCCGTTTTTGGCATTGAAAGGACAACCTTTCAGCACCGTTTCCAAGAGTGAGCCCCGGGTGTGTCCGGAGCCCAAATCCACCCTGACCTTCTTGTTAGATGGTGAGGTCTTCCTTTGTGATGTTGACGCGTCCACCGTTCAATACCGCTTCGTTTGCACGAATCGCGACAACTGTAGCACGGTAACCGACCACTGAATCAGATTCCGTCTGCTTGCCTGCGCGCACACCATCAAGGAATGCATCACATGCGTAATACACAGGGGTCTTCTTCGGATCGACGTTGCGGTTCTTGCCTGGCTCAAGACCACGCTTCAGTAGCTTGGATGCATCCGCGACGAGCGCGATACCGGTATCATCACCGACTGCCTCACGGTACGCATAGACTTCCCAGCCAAGCGCTGTAGCATCCGCTTCCTTAATCATCCAGGCACGTGTGTTCTTGTCAATTGGATCCTTGAGCATAATCGCTGCATCGGAACCCTGGAACTGCTCGTAGTTTCCTGCGAAGGAGTTGGACAGCGTGGCATCAAAGACCATCCGGACACCGTTCGCAAACTCAAGCACAGCCGTGACCGAGTCTGCAACCTCACGGCCATCCTTCCAGTTGGTCAAAGAACCAAAGCCGGTAACCGCAACTGGCTCGCTCTTGACAAACCATGCCGCTGTGTCCAGCGGGTGGATACCAATCTCACCGGCGAGACCAAGGCTTAGCGACTTGTTCAGGCGCCAGTTGAGCGCCGCTTCGCGGGCGCCGTTTGGAGCGGTCTTGCGCCACGATGTCTTCTTGTTCCACTGCGACTTAC
This sequence comes from Armatimonadota bacterium, assembly GCA_041176185.1. Classification (GTDB taxonomy): domain Bacteria; phylum Armatimonadota; class Armatimonadia; order Armatimonadales; family Armatimonadaceae; genus CAIRTT01. The sequence continues at coordinate 889 of JBEDDQ010000034.1, forward strand.
ATGTCGTCAGGTTTGGTCCGAGAACACCCGTCGTCACAAACTTCCACACGTGGTGGTGCTGTGGGTTGGTGCGCTCCTGCAAACCGGTGTGGAAGATGACTCCCTTTTCTGCGGCTTTCTTAGCTGCCTGTGCAATCGCACGCGCATCCTCGACGGTGTTCGCAAGGGGAGCCTCACAGAACACATGCTTGCCAGCTTCGAGCGCAGCAACCACGATCTCGCGGTGCAGATGCGTTGGGGTAGCGACAAAGATTGTCTTTACGGATGCATCCGCAATCGCAACTTTATAGTCGGTTCCCGTGGCAGCCTTTGGGGCAATCTCACCAGCGCGGCGATGGCTTGGCTCGTAGACATCGATGATGTGCTTGATGTCCGCATTACCAAGGTAATCCAGCGCCTTGAGGATCTCACGACCCTGTTCGCCAAGTCCTATTACAGCACAGCTGACGGTAGGCTTGGGCGGATCTGCTGGGTATGCTGGCGGTGCGGATGGAGCCGGGGTGGATGCTTTTGCAGCAGGCTTTTGCGCTGGCTTTGCTGCTGGCTTCTTTCCTTGCTCATGGGACTCAGGAATCAGTTCGACGGCATTCGCCGCGGATGCTCCGCCCACAAGCAGACCCAGTGCCAACGCGCCACCAAACATCTCGCGACGGCTTACATTTGACTCTTCACTCATTACACTTTCCATCCCATCCACCGGTATGAATGCCGGGAACTACCAAAACTACTTTGCCTTCGGGAGCTCACTGCTACCTTTGGCCAATCCAAGACTCCACAAAATGCCACCGAGGACATGCTCCTGGTACCAAGGCTTCTCCCAGACATCCACTCGATGACCGAGCTCGGTATAGAACATCTTTCCCTTGCCGTAGGACTTGCACCACGCGATGCCGTAATGGCCGGCTTCCTTTGTGTTCGGATGCTTATCCAAGTCTAGCAGCAGATGGATCTTGTTCTTGTCGTAGCGGTCAAAGAGATAAATCTCATCAAAGACCTTTACGGTTTTATCAATGTGCTTTGTCGCTGGATGCTTGTCATCCTGGACGATGCACTCCACTTCCACCTGAGGGCCATGGGTCTTGAACTCACCACCCACCATTTCCAAATACGGAACAAAGTCATGGAATGTGTCAGATGCAGCATGCGCACCTGCGTAACCCTTGCCGGAACGTACCCAAGCCAGAAAGCCTTCTTTGTCAGGCAGTGGCAGGGAACCCGTAGTGGATGCAAAGAAAACGCCATCGTACTTCTTGAGCGCTTCGACGGTCATCTTCTCAGCCATCTCAGCATCCGTGCGGACGTAGTCCACCTCGAACTTGCCAGACTTTTTCCCAAGCTCAGCAATGACACGCTCGGCAACCGGAATGGAGTCCGCATGGCGGAAGCCCTTGGTCACCGTAACAACCAATAATTTCTTTGGACCTGCAGCAACGGCAGAGCTCACAGTGATGAGTAATGCGACAGCACCCGCAATCAGCTTGTTCATGGTTTTCCCTCCTGCGTCATTGCACAGATACACCAAACTAAAGTATAGCCCTGTCATGTTTCACAGGGCAAACGGCCATAGGGTAATTTCGGCGACAAAAGCGGTCAACTCAAGCACATTTCCGGTCTCTTTACGCATTAAAAAGGACAGATTGCTCTGGTTTCCCATTGGGCATGCTCTGCGGGTGGGCTACACTCGTTCCCGATGAAGCCTGCGTACGCCCTCGTTGTTCCGGCATTACTGATGCTGGCCGGCTGTAAGCCAACCGGGCATGGCGTCAGTCAGACGATGTTTCATAAGGACATCTATCTCAACATCCCATCGACTGACTTCAAAGAAACCAATCGGCGCTCCATTCACGTCCTGCCACACACTTGGATTAACATCAAGCGAATCAGCGCGGTTCTCGCCGATGGCACCGTAATCCCATGTAGAGACTTCCGGCCAGCAGCGTTTGAGCTGGTTCAGGATGACAACAGTGCGCAGCTTATCGGGACGCTAGATCTTCCGGTTGCGGATGTCGCTGAAGTCACGGCTGTGCTTGGAAAAATCGGGCAGTGCTCCGGGGCAGAAGATGCATCATTGAGCCCTTGTATCCTTGAAACAGCGACCCCGGGCAATGACGATGCATCCATCGCGACATCCACGGATGAAACAGCGCTTACTTACAGACTCCCGAGTCGTGATCGTGACAGCGCAAGGCTGGTGCTGCAGCTGAAAACGAATCGGGACAAACAATTGCCAAAAGCTTCTGTCCTGGTCACGCTTACCAGCACAGGTCAACTCCCGTTACCCCTGGATGTGATCGATACGCCTTGGCTTTCCCTTGCAGCAGTCGCTGACTCTACCCAGCAACGCTTGCCATTCGGACTACATTCCTCATTGGATTTCTTGAAAACACCCATCACCCTAAAGGGCACCGTTGATCCCGATACCAAGGCTTTGACCCCGATGGTGATGTTCGATTTGAGAGCACCGACGCGTATTGCGATAGGCGGAACCGTTGTACGCCTCGATATCGATAAAAAGACCTTTCAGTTACGGGTAAGCGATACCACAGATGGTCAGCCGTATGGAACCCTTTTCTTCCGAGTCAGTGAGCAGACATCGTATGCATTCACAGGGGGACCTTCACCTATAACTGCAACATTTGACGATATAAGCATCGGGCGCAAAATCTGGGTCAGCATCCTGAATCATCCGAACCCGGATGACAGACTAGATGCACTGGACATCAGCATCCTTGACCGCAATGCACCGCCGCGCTAAGTGTCATTTTCATCACACACAACATTCATCAGGTCTTCATATTCATCAGGGACAATGCAAATGTGGATGTATGCTGTCATTGTCGTGCAATCACCACGCCCGGGAGGCACTTAGTATGAAGGTTTCGCTTTGGACACCAGCACTCGCAGTCGCATCGGTTCTGACCCTCGGCATCCTCGCCGGCTGCGGCGGTGGATCGACACCCGCGACAACGCGCGGTGTTGATATCTATGTCACTGACCAATTCGCCGACCAATACTCTCACGTCTGGGTAACGCTACAGAGCATCGCGGTCGGGGATGGCAAGACCTTCACCGATGTCTACTCAGCCACTACGGGTAAGACCATTGACATTGTGTCCCTCAAAGACACCGCTGAGCTCCTCAGCTCCATCCAACTGGCCGACACCCGCTACACCCATATCCGGGTCACGTATTCTGATACGGTAACTCTTGTCGATGCAGGCGGTACAAGCACCACCATCCAGGTCGCGCCAAGCCCATCGACCACGGTTGGAGGTGGGCTTGCGATTCATACATCCGCAACCCGCGTTCCTTTCAAGGCATCCACCAACCGCCAGCTCGTTGTCGACTTCAATCTGGCATCCTTCGAAATTACCGGCGGTAAGCTGCGAGTTGGTATCGTCCCGGAGCCGCCAATCGGCTTCGATGGCAAATTCAAGCGCTTTGCGAACAACGGGCAGGTTTCGAACCTTACGGCGACATCGTTTGTGATGACTGGTGGCGACAACCGCCCTCCGGTACAAATCCAGCCTTATCCGTTACCTCCTGCTCCTAAGCCGGGGATGCGCTCAAGTATTAACGTTACCTTTGATGCCAATACCGTTGTCCTTGGTCCGGATGGTCCGGGTGCATCGCTTGCAAATGGCCAGAAGGTCGTCGTTCGCGGCACCTACGATGATGCATCCAAAACGCTGACCGCCACAGAAATCAACATCGTTCCCATGGGCGGTGCAAATCCCGGTGGCAATCACGGAATCCGCCCTGGAGATGACACATCCGTCGCGGGCGACCACATCGGCGGCATCGTCACGGACATCGATGAAGCAAATGGCATCGTCACCATCAAGCCGCGGGAAGCGAATCATGCAACATCTGGCAACCTCGTCAAGATCAGCATTTCGGCAACGGATCAAGTCCTCCTCGGGCAGGGCGGACGTCCAAAGCCTGGGACGCTAAGTGGCATTTCTATTGGCGATGCAGTCTCTGCACGGGGGGTGTTATCACCGGATGGCAGCTTTGATGCGGATGTCATCATTGTCCGGCTCGCACCGGATTGTGTCTTTCCGCCGCCAGCATCCAACTGATGCAATAAATGACACCGCACGGGCACGCAGGATGCGGTATTCTGCGTGCTCGCATGGTCTCCGATTCGCCTTCTGTAACACCCGTAGATGTCAGTCATATCGACATCGAAGGCCTCGCCAAAGGTCTGAATCCCAGTCAGGCGACCGCTTTTCGCTTTGACAAAGGCGCTGCGCTGGTGCTTGCGGGCGCCGGCTCTGGAAAGACCACCGTTCTCATCCGGCGGATTGCACGCCTCCTCGCCGAAGGTGTCCCGGCCAAGCGGATTCTGGTCGCTACCTTTACCCGTCGTGCGGCGGATGACATGGCGGACCGTCTTCTGGCTCTCGTCGGCCCCGAAGTCCTTGATGGTATTTGGATTGGCACCTTCCATTCACATGCTTTGCGTATCGTAAAGCGGGAGTGGGCCGATATTTATGGCAAAGAGGGAAAGTTTGAAATCGCCGATGAGTACTGGCAGCAGCGTGTTGTCCGTGCCATCCTCGGACGCTCCGGGGTAAACGACAAGCTTCCATCCCCGCCGTATTGCCAGAACATCAAAATGGACCGCAAGACGGCCCTGCTTGC
>JBEDDQ010000035.1:0-3129 GCA_041176185.1 Armatimonadota bacterium
CACAAGGGCTATCTCTATCGAGCGTTTGAGCACCGCTCACCGGGCACAGGTTGGGGTACAAATTTTACATCTGGCGCGTTCCGCGCAAAATCTGGTGCAGATCTTCTGGATGCCCGGAGCTGGGAACAGAGCAACTATCTCCGAAGCGATGGCAGCTGGAACAATGGGGATATGAAGGCATGGCTGGAGGGAAATATAACGGTCAGTCCATCCGGGCAGCTTGTGAATGTGCTTCGCGTACAAACCACATCCACACAGGAAAAAGCTGCAGTCATAACCATCAACCCGAATACATTTCAGTGCGAATTCAATCCGGAATCCGGGTTTATACCGCTACCAGGTGCCTCCAAAAAATTCTGTATTCGTAGGAATGACCGGACGGGAATGTATTACACGATTTCATCGGCGGTCTTCCCCGATGACAAGCCAACCGATGCAGGGAGTATGCGGAACTGTGCGGTCCTAATGCGGAGCAGCGACCTGCGGGCATGGGAGATTATCCGTGTGCTTCACTACAACCCCGATGTCGAACACTGCGGTTGGCAATACATCGAATGGCAATTTGATGGCAAGGATATTGTTTACGCATCCCGGACGGCATTCCATGATGGCTTTCTGCAAGCCAAACGAGCACATGATGCCAACTTCCTGACGTTTCATAGAATCGCAGACTATGAGAGCGCTTCGTGGCTATGGAGGAGCTTTTCAACGCACCTACCAAAGCCGAAGATGCTGCACATCCGCGGAGTGGATGTCTTCGGCTACGGATTTGATATCCGCTCCTTCAGCAATGGAATCAAGCCCTATACCAACCGTGACTATCAGCTTTCCCGTGTTCCCGAGAAGCTGATGACACAGAAGTTCACCGCGATGCCAGGTGGGCAGGCAGCGTGGATTTGGCTAAAGGCAACATCCGATGTCCGTGTTGTTCTCATGACATCCGTGATGCCGAGTCAGGAAACACTGAAGCTGCTCAAAGCAGCGTATGTTGGTGATGGCCCGCAATACTCAGATGCTGGACAGACGCGCCTGCAGATCTATGAGACCACGCTCCGCCGTGGGGACACACGCTCTGTGCCACAGCTAGGATGGACGGGGACTGCCGTTATCTCCTCCTGAGAATGTCCATTATCTGCACAAGAAGCGGCACTCTAGTGGCTTGCCGGATGGCGACGGCCACTGGAGATGATTCACGCGTCGGCCGAAGAACCAGTTTCCCATCACAATTTGGACAAATGGCCTGCATCCGCGCCATGCAATCATCGCAGAAAGTGCATTCATAAGAGCATATATATGCGACATCCGTATGCGACAGACCTTGTTTACAGGCCTCGCAGGCAGGCTTCATCAGTAACATGGAGTGCCCTCTCTTCGTTGCCAGCACCTAATCCAGACGTTGACATAATGACCTAAAGCGACCACCATCCGCGTGGGAAGAAGTGCTTGATAAAGAGGTCGCCAGCGTAGCGGTCCGTCACTCATTCGTCCAGCAGCTCACAGATACGATTGGTGACTGGCATCGTTCAAACAAGAATGCCAGTCAAAAAAGCGCATACTGATAATGGCTTTGTCTTTCCGGAGCGGGCCTAGTTTTCGTCACACTGCTTCTACAGCGAGCGCCATCCACGCGGGAAGAAGTGCTTGATAAAGAGGTCGCCAGCGTAGCGGTCGGTCATTCCAGCCACATAATCCAGAACCAGCTGCGCATGCTCTTCGGTTGTTGCGTTTGGATCTGCCATCCCGGCCGGAAGCTGCTCCGGGTGGTCCATATACAGACGGAACAGCTGCTTTAGCATCGCCGAGCCCTTGCTCAGCTCTTCCTTAGCGACATTTCGCTTGGTGTAGACATTCGCAAACATAAAGTCTTTGAGGCGGTTGGTGATGCCCAGAATTGGCTCGGTCATAGTCACATATGGCTTGTCGATAGAGTTCTCGATGACATTTGCGACCATCGTCCCAATCCGCGAGCCGTGTGTGACACCGAGGGTATCGTGGACTTCCTGTGGTAGGTCTTCAAGCTGCAACAAACCTGCGCGAACCGCATCTTCAATATCCGCTGCAAGGTAGGCAATACGGTCCGAAATACGCACCGCCATCGCTTCGAGAGGAAGCGCATCCGGAGACTTCGCGGCCTCGGGATCGTGCTCGTACAGGTCTGACTTCCCCTTAGAATGCCCGACAATTCCGGCTCGGACCTCGTGCGTGAGGTTGAGGCCCTTTCCGCCCTTTTCTAAAATGTCCACCACACGCAGACTTTGTTCAAAGTGGCGAAAGTGCATTTCAGGAACGTATTCCTTGAGAACGGCATCAAGTGCATACTCACCTTCGTGCCCAAAGGGTGGATGTCCAAGGTCGTGCGCGAGGGCGATGGCTTCTGTGAGGTCTTCGTTCAACCGCAGCGCTCGGGCGACTGTGCGGCTGATTTGTGCCACTTCCAGCGAGTGGGTGAGGCGTGTCCGGTAGTGGTCTTCCTCGGGATCCAGAAAGACCTGCGTTTTGTGCTTCAGGCGGCGAAAGGCATTCGAGTGAATGATCCGGTCACGATCTTTCTGAAAGCACGTACGCACTGGATCAGCGGGTTCAGGGCGCTGACGCCCCTTGCTCTCAGTTGAGCGGGTTGCCCAGGATGCCAGCGTGGTCAGCTCGATGGCTTCTGTTCGTTCACGAATCGTCATTAGTTACTCTCTTCCAAAGCGCTAGGCAAGTCGCCGCAGCAGCATGTACTCCATTAGGTTGTCACGTGTCACGAGGCCAAGGACCCGCTGGTCAGCATCGATGATTACAATCGGAAAAGCATCCTGACCATAGGCCTGTAAATGGCCTAGCAGGGCATCCCCGGGGCCGGCAGTCGGCGCATCCCGGTCCATCACACTGCTTGCAAAAGCATCCCGGCCCTGCTGCGCAATCCCCTGAATCAAGCGCTCCCGCGTCAGCAGACCAAGGTAGTCGTTCCCAAGAACAACGGGAAAATCATGTTGATGCGTATGTAAAAGCCGCTCTCCGACATCAGCAAGGGTCAGGCCCGGCACGATGATTTCCGGACGTTCGACCATCACATCCCGCATACGGACATCTACAAGCGGATCCGTGCTCTGGCTTGCCGAGATTTCCTGACCAGCTCCCATGAAT
>JBEDDQ010000036.1:0-3618 GCA_041176185.1 Armatimonadota bacterium
AGGACAATAAATTGCACTCAGCAGTAAGGCCAGAAATTCGGTTTGTAAGTGCATCAAGCTGAGACTGCTCAGCTGGCGATGTTGCCGGGATAAATGGCTTTGCATTTCCCCGCATCCCATCGAGTCCCTCTTCGTCAATATTGTTAAAGAGGGCGTAAAACCGGTAATAATCCTGCATCGCGATCGGATCATATTTATGGTCGTGGCACTGGGCACAGCGCAGCGTCAAACCCATCGTAACGGTGGCGGTTGTATCCACACGATCAGCAACGTATGCTGTTTGATATTCTTCCGGAATAGCTCCACCTTCAAAGTTGATTGGATGGTTGCGATTGAACCCGGTTGCTACGAGCTGGTCTGTCGTAGGATTCGGAAGCAAGTCACCTGCGAGCTGTTCAGTCAGGAACCTGTCATAAGGCATGTTGTTGTTGAATGCGCGGATAACCCAGTCGCGCCAGCGGAACATGTCCCTGTGACTATCGATGTGATATCCATGGGTGTCTGCATAGCGGGCAAGATCCAGCCACATCAGAGCCATCCGCTCACCATAAGCTGGTCTCTTCAGGAGTCTGTCAACAACTCGCTCATAAGCACCAGGTTTTGTGTCGGCTGTAAAGGCTTCGATGTCATCGATGCTTGGTGGCAGCCCCGTCAAGTCAAGTGTAACCCGGCGAAGAAGTGTCTGTTTATCTGCGGAGGCCAGTGGTTGGAGATGTTGCTCTGCAAGGGACTTATTGATGAAGTAATCAATAGGGTTTTGGATGCTTTTCGGTACGCTTGGCCTCACGGGTGGTGTAAAAGCCCAGTGGTCTTCATAGGCTGCGCCTTCATCAATCCAACGTCGTAGGTCCTGAAGCTGTGATGGCTTGATACGCCGCTGAGTGGTCGCAGGCGGCATGTGGCGCGGATCGCTTTCCGGCAAGAGTATTCGTTCGATGGCTGCAGAGGCGACTTGATCATGTGGAATAACTGCTTGGCGGCCACTCGCCAGCTTGCTCGTTGCACCACTAAATGTGTCGAGGCGTAGACCAGCAGCACGCGTTTTCGAATCCGGACCATGGCACTTATAGCAGTTATCCGAGAGGATTCCACGAATGCTACGTGCGAATGACACCGTTTGGACCTTACTCGGGCGACTAGAACGCACACCTGACTCCGGTGCTGCTGCGAGGACGCCAGTCACTAACAGCGACCCAAACATAACTGCCAGCTTGACAAAGCGATTCACGACATGCGACATAGTCCATTCTAGCGATGAATCATCACATCCACAAAGGTAAGGGTAAAATGCCTGTCTGTGACAACTATAGCGGATATACGTCTTCTCTCCCAGCGCAAGGCTCGCGGTACATATGCTATTCATCCCAATGCGATCGGCGATGATGGTGCCATTACAGTAGCCGTGCCAGATGACTACGAAGTCCGGGTATTACACTTTACACAGCACTGCTCTGCTGAGAGACCGACCATTGTCGAAACCGTGTCGGTTGAAACATTGCGGAACTTGCAGCTTAGCCCCGATGGAACGGTTGGCATCGGTATAACGGATGACGACTTTTACATCTTCAATAACGGACGTAAGACACGATTCCTTACGGATCGGCGGCTGGCTTATCATTCGATAGCATTGGCTGGAAATGGCCGATTTGCGTATGTGGCAAGTGACCTTTTGATGCATGGATATGCAATCGGGCTAGGGGATAGTAGCAATCGTCTCCTTTGGACAAAAGATCTCCAGCAACCTACTGAACTAGTAGCGATCTCACCAAATGGGAAATTTATTGCAGTCGCTGGAACCGCTGGTGAAGTTTACATCTTCACAGACACACGGGATGTGGTGCTAACAATCCACTCTGGTCTTTTTCCAATCAGCCTCTGCATTGACAATGATGCCACGATGGCAATCGTCGGCCGTAACATGGTTGATAACCAGATAAAGGCAAAAGTTACGGATGAGACGGGTGAATATCGCCTCGTCACCGATATTGATGGTGAGCCCTGCGGAATATCGGTGTTGCCTGGCGGCGAGACGGTAGCAGTCCCAACAGTTGTAGATGCTAGGTCAGGCAAGGTTGTGTTTGCTGGTGACCATGATGATCGTGGCGAATGGGAGCTTCTCATCGATGCGGGCTGCCCATCGGGAATCGCTTTATCGCCCGATGGTACCTATCTCGGAGTCAGCACACGGGATGGTGCTATTTACCGCTTTGAAGTTGACACTGTCGCGAAGGCCGCTTTTTCGTATGTTCTCGCTTTGGAGACTTTCAGGAAGCTCCTAAATGCCGGTGACATCGCACAAGCTATTAGAGATTTTTGTCACAAATGGGTAACGAACCAAACGACTGAATTTTCAGATTCTGCCACACATGCCGCAAGTGAACTTGTAGATGCACTCGCGAGTGTCACATTGGAGGAATTTACAACATTTCTAAAGCATCGAACCAGTTACCCTGAGAAGTTTATTGCTCCTGAAGTTTTTACACGCGCGATTGTCGATGCCGCGGCAATGCAGCTACGCCGGGCGTTAGTATCAAAAACAGCTGACATTATGGAACAACTGGATGTCCTTACAAGTATTTATGCAATAACGACTCTTGTGATTGTAGGTCCAGACGTCGCAGGTGAGGTTAGGACGTATGTTGATTCGGTAGGCTTGCAGGTGTTTCAGGAGATGTCTTCCCAGATTGCCTCTGGGAATCTTGACAGAGCAGCAAAACTAGCAGTCGATGCTGGCAAAGCCGGGCTTGTAAACGAAGATGTCCAGATGTTGCAAACCAAGATAAATCTTGAACGGACGTTGCAGGATGCCAATGCTCGCTATGATGCCAAGGACTTTTCTGGAGCCCTCTTTGGATACCGAAAAGTGCTGAAATGGCTACCAGATAATAGAGAAATTAGAGCTCGGATTCATTTTGCAGAAGCGATGGTCAGTGATTCCGGATTGCAGGACAGGTTCTCACGATTGGAGTAGAGAAATGCGAATTACAGTGGACACCTTGGCAGACTTGGTCTTTCCCTGCCAGTGTTCAAGCTGTGATACTTGGGACCAGACTTGGCTATGCCCATTCTGTGAATCGCAACTAACTATTCTCTCTCCAGCGGCACGACATGACCTTCGTTCGTATAGCGGTTTGAGAGCACTAACAGAATATTCCGGTGTGGTAAAGGATATTCTGCACCGGGCAAAGTATGAAGATCAGCCGTGGAGACTTGTTCGCTTTACCTCGGCAATTGTCAAACGGGTAACGGATTCAACTTGGCTGGATGGCATTGATCTGATTATTCCGATGCCTGGCGACCCATGGCGGACATGGAAGCGTGGTTATAACCCGGCACGGATTATTGCGAATGAGATTGCCACGATGGCAAACATTCCGCTTTCTCATCCGAAGGCATTTACGCGGCGTGGGTCAAAGCCGCAGCAGTCATTGTCGATGGATGAGCGGAGCACTCGGTACACGGATGAGGTGTTCATAGTGAACACTATGGGCCTTAGCATTCCGACGAATCGGAAGTGCTTGTTGGTCGATGATATTGGTACCACGGGGGCAACCCTTAGGGCCGCAGCAGGTGCACTCGCGGCATCAGGTTTTAGTGTAGAGGCAATGGTATTGAGCG
>JBEDDQ010000037.1:0-6780 GCA_041176185.1 Armatimonadota bacterium
GCAAAAGGAAGAACTTGTCTTTGAATCGCGAATTCGGGTTGAACAGCGTCGAGCGCGTCCGTGGATGGTTTGATTTCATTCAAATCCACGGTTGGGAATGCATGTTCTGGGGATGTGTTGATGGAAAAGTTCATGAGCCGGTGCTGATAGACGCGTTGAAGATGCCGCGGGTTCAATATCACACAGACTTCAAAAAGATGACAATATACCTTTGTCGTTAATCTTTGGTTAACGACAGTAGTGGAATTTCGCTGTCACAATAAAATCAATGAACGAAGCCAAGATCTTGGTCGTGGACGATGAGCCGACGCTCTCGGAGGTCATCTCCTATAATTTGCGTCAGGCTGGTTATGTGACGGTCACGGCTGCGGATGCCGATGAGGCGTTGCGGATTTTCAAAGAAGAAAAGCCGGACTTGATATTACTTGATGTCATGCTTCCGCAAGGGTCAGGTTTCGATGTTTGCCGCTTGATTCGCCAACAGGGAAGTAATGTGCCCATCATCATGCTCACAGCAAGAATCGCCGAATCAGATCGCGTTCTCGGCTTTGAACTAGGTGCTGATGACTACATTCTCAAGCCGTTCGCGACACGTGAACTCATCGCTCGTGTAAAGGCATTACTTCGACGCTCTCGAACGACATCGGATGAAAGCCCGGCGACCGACCTCCTTGTGTCTGCAACGCTTGGGATGACCATTGATACGGACAAGCGTTCGGTCAGCATCAATGGTAGCGAAGTTAGGCTCTCTCGCAAAGAATTTGAAGTTCTTGCGATCATGGTTACACATCCCGGCCGCGTCTTTGAGAGATCAGTTCTCCTCGAAAGGATTTGGGGTGGAGAAGCCGTCGTGGATGAGCGTACCGTTGATGTTCATATCCGCTGGCTGCGTGAAAAGATTGAACCGGAGCCATCTAAACCAGTTCATCTCTTGACGCTGCGGGGTATTGGGTATAAGTTTCAGCCATGAGGCCCGGATGGACGTGGTTGTCGGATGCAATAGATGTACCTTTTCTCGTCGTCGACAACAAACGTGATATCAAGCACATTAATAGGCATGCGCAGGCGCTTTTTTCGGTTGATAAAAAGCGCATTAAGGCGCTAGCTGGCAAGTCACTCCTTGCGGTTACCCGAAACAAGCAACTTGACGAGCTCGCCAAAAAGGCAGTTCGTACTGGCCAAGCGGGTCCCATCACCATCATTGTGCGTTCGACGAAAGACCTGACATTCCAAGTTCGGGCTGTCAGCAGTGGAAGCGACTCATCGTCCCTGGTTGCGCTCTTTTTCTCGGACCTGACAGACATTGAGCACCTGCGTACTGTTCGTACAGACTTTGTGGCAAATGTCAGTCATGAGCTAAGAACGCCACTGGCTAGCATTCGGGCACTCGCAGAGACGCTCAACTATGGTGCGGTTAACGATGCCGTCATGGCCGAGCGTTTTCTCGGAACGATTATCAGGGAAGTTGACCGTCTTGTACGGCTCTCCGAAGACTTGCTATTACTAACCCGTGCGGAATCTACGGTTAGGACGCTTGGGCATTTTGATCTCCGTGATGTCGTACAGGATGTTTATGACCGACTCGTCTCGGTGGCGGACCGTAGAGGGCTGAATTATAAGCTGAATTTGCCACATGAGAAGGTATTTATTTGCGCAGATTATTCGGAAATGGATCAGGTTGTTTTCAATTTGATTGACAACGGGATTAAGTACACATCCCATGGTGGAAATGTGGATGTTTCGTGTTGCCAGAGTGGGCAGGATGCTGTCCTAACAGTATCCGACTCTGGCATCGGGATGTTGGTCGAAGACACTGAGCGTATATTTGAACGATTTTGGCGGGCGGATCGTGCTCGCAAGATGGTGAATGATCAAGGAAGTTCAACAAGTGGAACTGGACTGGGGCTGTCGATCGTAAAGCATATCGTCGAAGCAAATATGGGGACGATTGCGGTCGAGAGTGAGCTGGGAGTAGGGTCAAGCTTTACTGTCAGGTTGCCAATATCGGAACCTGAACCGTATGCTGTAGACCCGGATCTCAAAGATGAATGACCAAGTACCAACCCCAATCACTGACCAAATTGCAAACCTACCACTACCTATTATCGTTGCTATCGTTGCCGGGGCGACATTCCTAAGATTTGTCTTCAAGAAAACCGACCATCCTTTTGCACGCGGTGTCAGCGATCTATGTGATACATGCGCGTTTGTGTTGGCACTGGCATTCCTAATTATCCGTCCGTTCGTAGCGCAAGCGTTCTACATTCCAACGCCATCGATGGTAAACACACTCCTCGTAAATGATCGCTTGGTAGTTGACCGGATTTCATATCGCCTGGATAAACCCAAACGCGGAGACATTATTGTCTTCGATGCGCCACCAACGGCTACGAACGGTAAGAAATTGGACTTTATCAAGCGGTGCGTTGCCATCGAAGGTGACACTATTGAAGTCCAGCCGCCTAAGATGATGGCGGGTGACCGTGAAATCGATGCCATCGCAATGACTGGTATGGACTGGCATCGCTTACTCCGAGAAATCCTTACCACACAAGAAGGATCCGTAAAGTTCTTGGACACAGGTGTGAGTGTTGATGCTGGTGCACCGATGAGCATTGCTGACTTTCAAACCCACCTTAAGGCCAAGCTTCAGGAATATGCCAAAGCGAATGGGCCATCCCTAACAGTTTCGATGGCACAGCAGCTAGTTGATGCGGGTAAGGACTTGACGATAATCCCGGGACGTACCCTTATCAATGGTAAGGTGGCTCCCGAGACCTACACCCGTGAGGACCCTGACTACGTTCTACCCATGCTGACTATCGGCAAGGATGAGGTCTTTATGTTGGGGGATAACCGTAACTTTTCGCATGATAGCCACATGTGGGGAGCCCTCGAAACAAAGCGGATTGTTGGCAAGGCTCAGGCTATCTGGTTTCCACTGAACCGAATTCAGCTCCTCCGAACACCATAGTCAGCCCGGTGTCTGTAGCGAACACATGAATCGGGAGATGCCGCAGTAAAACTGCCCCCGTTATCCAGCCTTGGAGAGCTCTGCGGGGGTCGTATACCGTTTTGTCCTTACGATGAGTGCCACAAGTCCTGCTACATACGGCAACATCGCAAGTACATCAGCATCAACCTTGATGCCTTGCGCCGCAGCGACTAACTGGAGGGCATCCAGTGCCGCAAAGCCAAGCGATGCGGCGATCACCATTCCTAGGTCCCACCTCCCAAAGACAATGGCCGCCAATGCCAAATAGCCACGACCATTGGTCATGTTTTCTACGAACGTTCCAATCCCCATCAATGGAAGCAGTGCGCCTCCTAGTCCGGCGAGACAACCCGCAACCAGATGCGAGATTAAGCGAACTCGACTTGTGTTGATACCAAAAATCTGCGCTTGAAGCGCTGATTCACCAGTCATTTCGAGCTGTACTCGGATATTGGTGGATTTAAATCCGGTGACAAGTGCCGCAATACAGGTTGCAGCAATCAGTGCACCTGTTTGCGTTGAGAGTGTTTGTACACTTTCAGCAGATGGGCTGATCCGTTCATAGAAGGAAGTCGCCGACAGAGCAAGCATATTGAGTCCAACGCCTGCGATGACATCCTTGACTTTTGCGCGATGGACCAGCAAATAATGAGTGCCGGTTATCAGGACGCCTGCAGCTAATCCGCAAACCAGCCCTGTGACACCCCCACCAGCCCGTACAGCGACAAAGGATGCACTGAGCATCGTTCCTTCGAGAAACAATGCTGCGGTCCCTGATTTTTCACATACAAGACCACCCATCGCAGCCAGCATCACTGGAAGTCCAAGATTAGTTGTAGCCGTTAGCCACGGAATAAGCGTCATTGGCGATGAGTACCTTGTACGGGCATTTTATGATCGAGGTTGCTTTCGGTAGCGGACAATCGTCGTAATCAGGAAAAGTGACGCACCGATAAGCGAACCAACTTGACGGGGAAGGGCTGTAGCAAGCGACAGTGCATCGGACAGATGTGACAACCCTGCAATTAGCAACGTTGATGGAACCAGCATCCAGGCGTTTGATCCGCTCAACAGTCCAACGATAAGGCCATCAAATCCTACCCCACTTCCATAGAAGTCTGCTGGAAAGCGCCTGAAAGGACCAGCTGAACCAATCATGATCGCACCAGCAAGTCCGATGAAACCGGAAGCCAATGCCATCACAATCATTCTGGTTCGCTTTGGAGGCAGTCCTGCCGTCAATGCGACGCCATCGGTTGTTGCAAGGGACCGGATGAAACGTCCTAACAGGGTTTTATTGAGCAGATAGACATAGGCGATTAGCATGATGCCACCGAGAATAAGTCCGATGTTCAAGTCGCTCGTAGATGAAAACAAAGGCAAAGTCCAAGGTAATTCTCTTGTATGAGGTGCATCAGATGTCGGGTCGCGGAAAGGACTGCTTGCCAAGTATCTTGTTAGAAGGTGGAGGAGATAGTTCAAGAGGAGGCCACTGATGACCTCATGCACTCCATTTGATTCCCGCAGCCAGCTGATCAGGATTCCAATCAATGCACCGATAAGAAAAGCCATCGCTAGTCCTGCCCAAAGTCCCAGCGGTGTATCCGCAAACGTTGTTCCGACTATAGCGACAGCGATTCCTCCAGCGGCATAAATCCCCTCACCAGCAATCAAGATTCTTCCAGTAGTCAGACATGCATGTACTGCAAGTCCTGTGATGAGAAGCGGACTAGCAAGCGTAAGAAGGCGCAGAAAAGCCATTGGTGAACCAAATGCAATCGCAAAGACATCCGGCTGAAAGAGATATAGCACTGATAGAGCAATGAGCATGAAGCAAACTGGTAGGGAGGCCTTGATATGTCTCATTAAACAATCGCCTCGACCAACATCGCTTCGGTCCAATCGCTTGCTGGTCGCGTCTGCGTCAAGCGTCCACCTGAAAACGTACTAATCGTGTCACATGTGCTGATGAGAAATGAAAGGTCATCGGAATACACAAGAATCGCTGCCTTATCCCGCTGCGATGCTGCTTCTAGCTTTCGCGATATGCCAGCACTTGCGGACCTATCCAAGCCCCTGGTCGGTTGGTTGATCACCAAGATTTTATTCATCCGATCAAGCTCACGACCAATGACGAATTTTTGCTGATTGCCACCGCTGAATGTGTCCATCGCTGCGCTAACTACCGGAGGGCGTACATCGTATTTGGCAACGACTGCTTCTGCCGCCATGTGTTGCTTGTGGAGGTTGATAGGCATAACCAATTTTGAAATCCGATCTGGTAACGCTCCAAAACACACATTAGACTCCAGTGAATCGGTACCAATAATGGCATCCGCATGCCGATCTGATGGAATGTAAGCTATGCCAAGTGCACGGCGCTGCGCAACGGACTGACGGTCAATATTAACGTCGTTGATGGTGACGCAGATTCCGTCCTGTTTGGTCAATGCAATGGCGTTAAGCCAGCGATCATACCCGGAGCCATCCAAGCCGGCTATTCCGTGGATCTCATGTGGATGTACATATAGCGAGATATCAGAGGTTGAAATGTGGATTACGGGGTGCTGCCCTATGCATTTTTGTGGGGCGACCTGTGCGGGGGCTTCCGTTACGGTTTGTGGTGCCATTCCCTTGATGATGTCGTGTAAGGAAACAACGGAAGTGCTGCGTGTGAAGACATGACTTCCTGTTCGCATCACGGTTACATGCGAGCAGTATTTAGCAATGTCTTCAAGCTTGTGGGTCGCTATGATGACAGTTAATCCCTGCTTGACTTCGGACCTGATGAGTTCCCAAAAGTGGATGGAATCCGGCTGTGACATAATAGCCGTTGGCTCATCGAGCAGCAAAACGGTTGGTTTGGATGCAAGTGCACATGCAAGCTGAAGGAGCTGACGCTGATGCATTGTCAAGGTCGCAACGCGTACGTGTGTTCGGATGGACAAGCCCACTCGGTCGAGACATTGCTCAATAGTGCTGTAACTCAGACTTTGATGAGCAGCTACAGCTGCACACTGAATACAGGCAGCTACCGTCATGTTTGAGGGAAGAACATCGTGTTGAAGAACAAATGCAATGCGAGGCACGCCAGCAACGGTGGTGCAAGTAACGACAATCTCCCCGGATATTTGGCGTAGTAGTCCGCCGATGGCCTTGAGGACGGTTGTCTTTCCTGCTCCGTTTTCGCCAGCCAGTGCATGGATTTCACCGTGACAAACCGATAGGCTGAAGTCGCGGACGACAGGTGTAGTCCCGTAACCCAGCGTTAGTTCGCGGATATCTACGACTGGTCTTTCGTTTTGTATTTGCACTCTGTGATTGTAGCATCGGCAGACTAGTGTCATCGCGTGATATAGTGCCAAGGTTTTGCACCACACAGTAAGGACGGAAAGTCCTACAAGTCCGCATCCGGGATAATCCTGGTCCGTCAACACGGTCCATTCCGGAGGGGGGGATTCGTCCCGCAAACCAGGAAAGGTTCGTTTTCATGGCGACAATTTTGATGAAAGACCTCCTAGAGGCTGGTGTTCACTTCGGTCACCAAACCCGTCGTTGGAACCCAAAGATGAAGCGCTACATTTACGGTAGCCGCAATGGTATTTACATCATTGATCTTCATCAGTCCCTTAAGCTTTTTGATGATGCTCAGAAGTTCATTCAGGACATCGTCACCGAAGGTGGTCACGTTCTCTTCGTTGGTACGAAGAAGCAGGCATCCGATGCGATGATGGAAGCCGCACAGGCATCCCGTCAGTACTTTGTCAACGAGCGCTGGCTTGGTG
>JBEDDQ010000038.1:0-2900 GCA_041176185.1 Armatimonadota bacterium
GCAGTGGTTTATCCAACGCCAGCTGACAGCAGCGGCCGAGGGCACCACAGTGATTATTGAGCCAGGCAAGCCTGCGGTCACTGTGAGCAATCCACTCGTGACGGGTAAGAAGAAAAAGAAGTAAGCAGCGAGCAACGCACGGAACGCATTCATATCAATTGCCGGCCACGGGATGCCGGACTAGAAGGACCACAACAATGGCAGATGTAACGGTTGATACCCTCAAGGAGCGTATTTTCGCTTTCGCCGAGGGCTATGCAGCATCCACCGGCCTCGAACTCACTGTTTCCACAACACGGGACACCCCGGATGCCATCACGGTTTCCATCGATGGCCCGGATGCCGCACGCGTCGTCGGGCGCGGCTCACGTGTCCTGGATGCCCTTCAGCTCGTCGCAACGACTTCGTGCATCCACAGGGGTGACCCACGCCTGAATGTCCTCTTCGACTCCGAAGGCTACCGTGCACGCCGTGAGCAGCTGCTCATCGAAACCGCACACGACCTTGCTGCACAGGTTGAGGAAGCGGGACAGGAAGCAGTTCTCGATCCACTACCGGCTCTCGAGCGGAAGATTGTTCACAATGCACTGCTTGAGCACCCAGGTGTGATGACCTATTCCGAAGGTCTTGAGCCAAACCGCTACATTGTGATTGCACCGCGCCCGGCACAATGAGCACCCCAATCGCAGCGCTCCCAAGCCTGACACCACAGCAGATTCACGATGCCGCCGCAAGGACAACCGACAGCCCCATCGCACGGATTGCACGAAACGCAGCAGGCAAAACGGATATCCGCTCAGTCGCCCTTAACCGCGACCGCGTACAGGCTGTTAGCCATGCGTACTCTCATGTAGTGAAATCCGGTAAGACCACAAGTCAGTTTGCATCAGGTCGATGCTGGCTTTTTGCGGGCCTGAACCTCTTCCGGATGACGGCGGCTGAACGCCTAGGTCTTGACGATTTTGAGCTCTCACAGACCTACATGATGTTCTGGGACAAGTTGGAAAAGTCGAATTTGTTCCTCGAGCAGATCATCGATAACCCACAGCTTGAAGTCGGCTCACGCCTCCTAGACTGGCTCTGTGCAACGCCGCTAAACGATGGCGGTCAATGGGATATGTTTGCCAATCTCATCGACAAATATGGCGTCGTCCCAAAGCGCATCATGCCTGAGACATTCTCAAGCTCAAACTCAGCAGTGATGAACCAACACATCACCCAAAAGCTTCGCCTTGAAGCACAAGTCCTACGTGAGCGTATCCACAGCGGTGCATCCATGGATGAAACCCGCGCGTATAAAGATGCCATCATGGATGACATCTACCGGATGTTGACCATCCACCTTGGCGTGCCTCCAACATCATTTGAGTGGAAATGGGTCGATAAAGAGCACAAGTTCCACACGGATGGCGAGATCACTCCGCAGCAGTTCAAGAGCCGCTACTGTCCGCTTGACCTGCATGACAAGACGTGTCTGATTCACTGCCCGCAAGCCAGCAAGCAGATTCCAGCACACTACACCGTTGGGTTCCTTGGGAATGTCGCTGGAGGACGTGAGATTTCCTACCTCAACCTTCCGATTGAGAGCCTAAAGGCTGCGGCAGTGCAGATGATTCTCGATGGCAAACCGGTCTGGTTTGGCTGTGATGTCGGCAAACATCTTGACCGTGAGCTTGGTGTTCTTGATCTGGACCTCTTTGATACCGAGCTCATCTACGGAACCGCGTTGATTCAAGAGAAAGCCGCGCGTCTCGATTACGGCCAGAGCCTGATGACACATGCGATGGTCCTCGTAGGTGTTGACCTCTCGCCAGAGGGTAAACCCAAGCAATGGCGTGTCGAAAACTCATGGGGTGAGGCTGTCGGTGAAGCCGGCTACCTCACGATGACAGATGCCTGGTTTGACCAGTACGTCTACGAAGTCGCGGTTGACAAGCAATACGTCAGCAAAGATGTTCTGGCACTGCTTGAGACTCCGGCGACCGTTCTGGACCCGTGGGATCCGATGGGCTCGCTCGCAATTGCCGAGTAGACTTCCAGCTGACATCAATATCCAAGACCCACCTGCTGTAAACAACGGGTGGGTCTTTGCACGTTTCGACGCCGGATATCAGAAAACCCCTCCAGTGGTCGGTCACTTATCGCATAATGAAAGGTGAATCATGCCGGATTTACTGTAACTCCGGTCACCTTTTTGGAGAAAATAAATGGCTATTCTCGTTGTTGGAGGCGCCGGCTACATCGGCTCGCACACCGCCCTGCTGCTCAAGGAGCGCGGGCACGATGTCGTTATTTACGACAACCTGGAGCTTGGACATCGCGAAGCATGCCTTGATACAACGTTTGTGCACGGCGACTATGGAGATGCCTACCTCGTCGGAAAAACAATCCGCGAGCATAACATCGATGCAGTGATGCACTTTGGTGCCTATGCATCCGTAGGCGACTCAGTCTTCGATCCAGCCAAGTACTACGAGTGCAATGTGGGTAAGGGCTTGATGCTGCTTCGTGCGATGCGTGAAAACGGCGTCAAGCACTTTGTCTTCTCGAGCTCGGCAGCCACCTATGGTGAGCCGCAGATTCTGCCGATACCAGAGGATCATCCGCAAAAGACCACCAACCCGTACGGTGAGACAAAGCTGATGTTCGAGCGAATCCTCAGTGACTATGACCATGCCTTTGGGCTGAAGTCGGTTTCACTGCGGTACTTCAATGCAGCAGGCGCCGATGCAAAGGGACGCCTCGGTGAAGATCACACTCCAGAGCAACACATCCTGCCATTGATTATCGATACCGCCCTCGGACGCCGCTCCGAGGTCAAGGTCTTTGGGACAGACTGGGATACCCGGGATGGTTCCTGCCTCCGGGATTTTGTCCACGTAACCGACCTCGCGGATGCG
>JBEDDQ010000039.1:0-3141 GCA_041176185.1 Armatimonadota bacterium
GGCTGCGGGAAGCACCTCCCCGATTCGGAGCTCGCCAAGATGCGGGTTCATTAGCTGTGCGAGGGGGCGGGCGAAGATTTCGAGTCCAGTGATGAAGACAATTGCAATAATGGAGACAGCAGTGAGGACGGTTTGCAGGACGGTCCACGCATCCTCGCGTTTTTCCTGTGTCCAGTATTGCGTAAAGACGGGGACGAAGACGGTGGCGAGGGCGCCTCCGGCGACAAGGTACTGGAGGATGTCCGGGATACGGAATGCTGCCGTGTAGACATCGGTGATCAGGTCCTGACCAAACCTGTGTGAAATAACCATGTCACGGACAACGCCAAGGACACGGGAGAGGAGAACGAATGCCATCACGAGCACGGATGCCCGACCTGCAGCTTGACCACCAGCCATGTTGGCATGGTATCAGGCGGGGCCCTTGCTTCCGGGTTCCGGTTAATGCTTAGATGTGCGATGCCTCGACGTGCAAAGCCTACGACAGCCTGGGTGGTTTCCCAGTTGGATGCCGCATTTGGTCCTGTGAGTTGGAGTTCTCACGGGGACCCATTGGATGGACTGATTCAGACGATTTTGAGTCAGCACACAAACGATGTGAACAGTGAGCGTGCGTTTGATGACATGCGGCGAGCTTTTCCGGGTGGCTGGGAGGCAGTTCGGGATGCGCCTGTCGAAGCTGTGATTGATGCTATTCGAAGGGGCGGGCTTGCGGCGCAGAAGGCTAAGCGGATTCAGGAAGTGCTACGATCGGCAACGGAGACATCCGGAGGATGTGATCTTGGCTTTTTAGAGCAGCTTTCCACTACAGATGTTCAGGCATATTTACAGTCGTTTAAGGGTGTGGGCCCGAAGACTGCGGCATGTGTATTGATGTTTTGTATGGGGCGTCCTGTGCTTCCAGTGGATACTCATGTGCACCGGGTGAGCCAGCGCGTGGGATTGATTGGCCCCACGGTGGATGAGGCAAAAGCGCATGGCATTCTCCAAAGTCAGCTCCGTGATGAGGATGTCTATCCGTACCATGTGCAGCTGATTCGGCTGGGCCGGCGTGTTTGCGATGCGCGAAAACCGCAGTGTGGTGAGTGTCCGCTGTCGGAAAGGTGTGCATTTGCCATACAGGAAAGTCGCAAACCTACGGTGAAATTGCGCGGGTAGCGTGTAGAATGCGGAACGAAGAGTGTCTCTGTGCCTTTTTATTGAAGGATTGCAGGGTTCCCTCGCTCTAAAGGAATGTTGGATATGGGGCTGATGAAGCGGCCCTTTGATGTCTACAATATCTGCAGGGCGTCTGCACTACGGTGTGAACGGTCTCCGGACTTGGTTCTAAAGAGGAAGCGAAGCGATGGTCAAGACGATTTTGGGTGCGACAGTCTTGGGTTTGGCAATCACGGTGCCTATGGCGGCATCGGCGCAGGTGCCATTCAAGGTAGCCCGTCCGCAGGATGGTGCCCGTGTACGTGAGACAGTGCGGATTCAGATTCCGCGCACAGCCTTGACAAATGTCAAGTATCTGGCCCTGTCCGTAGATGGCAAGTTCCGCGCAGGTCTTGGCGTGCCATCCCCTGTGTTTGAGAAGAACGGCAAAGCGAAGTCTGTCACCACAGATGTCCTTGCTTACGACGAAACCAGCGTTTCGATTCTGTGGAACACCAAGGCGCTGACGCCTGACCCTAAGAATCCTTCGTTGCTTGAAGGCGTCGAAGATGGTCCACATGCGGTTGAGATCATCGCATTCGATGGCAACAACAAGCGTATCGGTCGTCAATCGCTGACGCTTGAAGTTGACAATAAGGGCGGCTTGCGTGTCCCTGCGGATGGAATCCTTCTGACCTATCGCTTCCAGGTCGGGGATGAAACGCATTATTCCCAGAAGACAGAAGTCGAGTACCTTGGCGAGAATAAGCCAGCTCCGGCAGGGGCAGGTTTTGCAGCGGGATCGAATGGATTTGCATCGCAAGGTCGCGGAATGTCTGGTGGCGGCGGGTTTGCCGGCGGCGGAATGATGGGCGGCGATGACATGGGCAAGGGCGGCGGCGGTATGAGCTCCAGCGGCCCACGTGGTGGCATGGGTTCCAGCGGTCCCCGCGGCGGTGCTGGCATGATGGGTGGCGGTGGCCCCCGTGGCATGGGCAGCAGTGGACCTCGTGGCGGCGCCGGGATGATGGGCGGCGGCATGATGGGCGGTGGAATGATGGGTGGCGCTGGTGGCGCGGCATTTGGCCGTGACAATGGCAACTTCCAGGCATCCGGACCATTTACACTCCCTGTCCAGACTGTTACTGCGAAGTACGAGCGCTCAACAGAAGACCGCGTCACGCAGTCTGCTTACTTCACACGTGACTTGGTAACAGAAGGCACGATCACTGCAGGTAACGGTGCAAGCGCCCGCCTCGAAGATGTTTTCAGCTTCAAGTCCCGCTACCGTACGCTGTCAACGAGCGGTAAGACACTGGAATACGGTGTTGCATCTGCTGATCGACCTGGTGCGTACGTTGCCCTCCCGGTCATCGACTTGGGAGGACAGAAGGTCCGTGTTGGCCAGCCATGGCAGTCCCGAACACCGGTCCTGCTTGAGTGGGCAACCCTTGATGCGCCTCCAACTGTGGTCGCAAACAATGTCCTCGAGTCGCTTGAATGGCAGGATGGTTACCAGACCGCTCGTATCAAGCAGACATTCGAAGGCCGTGTAACGATGCCAATCTACGGCGGAGCAGGCAAGATGGAAGGTGCCAAGGTCAAAATGACCCGCATCATCTGGTTTGGCTTCAAAGCTGGTAAGGTTGTTCGGACCGAGACCACGATGGATGTCGAAGGTGATGCACCAGCATCCATTATTGCAGCCATGGTTCCCGGCGCCGGTGTATCCGGTGGCGCTGGAATGATGGGCGGCATGGGTGGCGGTCGCATGGGCGGCGGCATGATGGGTGGCGAAGACGATATGCCATCCATGGGCGGCTCCGGCTTCGGTGCTGGTCTAGGTGGCTTCAACAATGCCTTTGGTATGCAAGGTGAAAATCAAGAAGAAGCCAAGGTCCCTGCCAAGTTCAAGTCCTTTACCGTCGTGACCCTTGACAAGCCAGCTGCTACGCCAGCGAAAACAGCTAAGAAGTAAGCGTCACGCTGACAGCGACGAAGCGG
>JBEDDQ010000040.1:0-6404 GCA_041176185.1 Armatimonadota bacterium
GTTGACTTGCCAGATGCGCTGTTTGTCGAGCTGACACCTTTTGATGTCACTCCAAAGGAAACGCCTTTTTGGTTGTCAGACAAAGTAAAACCTGAGTCAGAAGAGTAACCCCTCTGGCTCAGGCTTTGACCTTTGTAGAATCGTTAGCTGCCGGCGCCTGGAGCACCCTTCGGCTTCATCGGGCCTTCGTAATAGCTTCCGCTCTTTGGCTTAGTTTCTTCGGTTTTGCCACAGGCTGCAGCGAAGATACCTACAAATGTAGCGATTAGTGTTACCGCTATGATGCGGATTAATGAGTTGTTCATGGTTTAGACCTCAATAATAACGAGATTAGTCTGTTGCTTTGTTTTCCGCCGATGGACTTGGATTGGAACTACCAGGGTTGACTGCAGTTCCATCTTTGTCTGGACGGTTTGGATCAAGCTTTTTGATGATATTGCCTTTGGCATCCACCAGCATCGTACGTGATTTATTCATCATCGCACCTTCGTAGTAGACAACACCAGTTTTTGGCTTTTGCTCTTCAGGTTTCATCAACACTGTCACAACAACGATACCGCCGATAACAACGACGAGTGCAGCTCCAAGTGTGATTTTCTGACCCTTGTTGAGTGATGCTAACATTCTGTCCCCTTAACGAAAACACGGTGGTCACAATAAGTCGTGACCACCGTGCTAACTAAACACCTAACTAGCGGTCAGCGGTGTAGTAGGTCTTGAACCAGCAACCATCAGCACCCTGTTGGATGTAACGCTCGGAGTTGCGGGCAATCCACTTAGCATGGCCATCGAGGAAGATGTGGGTTCCACCACCGGTGTGGCTATTCGAAGCTTCGCAACCCATGGTTGTTCCAAAGCCACCGGACTGGATGATACCGGTGAAGCCATCGGTGACTTCAACCGTCTCAGCAGGGCGCTGAACTGCGGCCAAGGACATGATACGGGACTCTGTGGAGCCACCGAATGCGGAATATGGGTCAGCCTGGGTGCAGGATCCGAAGATTGCTCCAAAGCCGATTCCGTAGTTTGCATGGTACAAACGCGCTGGAATCCAGGAATCGAGTGCGCCTGGGCCATCACAATCTGGCAAGTTTGCTGCTGCACGGAACGTTGTCGGGTTGAACGATGGACACTTAAACATACCCTGTGCTTCAACATTCTGGAAGTCAAGCGCAGTGGTGTTCAAAACACGTGGAGCACCGTTCTTGATGTATGGTTGAAGGTTGATGACCCAGGAGTTCAGGTCAGCGCGCTGGGACGTACGTGCAAGTCCGGAGCGAGTGAACCATGGGATGATGGTTTCATCATAATCCTGAGCATACATCATAACTGCAGTGCCGATTTGCTTAGCGTTGCTGACACAGGAGATGCCGCGAGCCTTTTCACGTGCCTGAGCAAACACTGGGAACAAGATTGCAGCGAGGATCGCGATGATTGCGATTACGACAAGAAGCTCAATCAGTGTAAAAGCTGACTGCTTGCGGGTATTTTGCATGGATACATCCTTGTGAGCCCAAACGGACCCTGTACAGAATCATTTCATCCCGATGTCGTTTCACCGAACCGGGTACTGCTGATGCCGAAGCAACATTAGTTCGGAATCATTGCACATTTATGAACAAATGTCAACCCGGCAATAAGTTCAGTCGTTTGCACGTCGATGGTTATGAAACTATCCGTGACCCAAATAGGCTTTTTGTACATCCGGATTTGACTTTAGCTCTGCCGCATCTCCTGACAGAGTAATCGTACCTGTCTCGAGCACATACGCCCGGTGCGCAACCGCAAGTGCCTGATTCGCATTTTGTTCCACTAATAAAATACTCGTTCCACTTTCAGCGTTGATCGTTACGATAATCTTGAAAATTTCCTGTACGAGCAGCGGTGCAAGTCCAAGGGATGGCTCATCAAGCATCAACAGCTTTGGCCGACTCATCAGCGAACGCCCAATCGCGAGCATCTGCTGCTCGCCCCCTGAGAGGGTCCCGGCGCTTTGCGCGAGTCGCTCGCGCAGTCGGGGGAAGTAATTGAGTGCGCGTTCATAGTCGTCAGCAATTCCCTGCTTGTCGTTTCGCAGATAAGCACCTAGCTCGAGGTTTTCCTTGACCGTCATGTTCGCAAATATACGACGACCCTCCGGGCAGTGAATCAAACCACGGCTAACGATAGCTGCGATCGACTGGCGTGTAATGTCTTCGCCTAGAAATTGAACACGACCGGATTTTGCCCGGACCATGCCGGATGCAGCACGCAACAATGTGCTCTTACCTGCACCATTAGCGCCAATAAGAGTGACGATTTCCCCTTGATTAACCGTTACATCCACTCCACGTAGCGCTTGAATCGCGCCATACGAAACATCGAGGTTTTCAAGGTGAAGTGCTACGCTCATACCGCATCCTCCGATGTCGTTCCTAAGTATGCCTCGATGACCTTAGGATTAGCCTGGATTTCAGCCGGCGTCCCAGAGGCGATTGGTTGGCCGTAGACAAGGACTGTAATCTTCTCACAAACTTGCATGACGACGTTCATGTCATGCTCGATGAGCAAAATTGTGACACCAAACTCATCACGGAGGCGGCGGATGAGATGCATTAGATCTGCAGACTCCTGAGGATTCATTCCTGCTGCCGGCTCATCTAGGAGTAACAACTTCGGGCGGGTAGCAAGTGCTCGTGCTATCTCGAGACGACGCTGACGACCGTAAGGAAGACTATTGGATTGCTCGGTGGCGACATCAGAGAGATCAAGTAGCTCCAGCAACCGTTCTGCTTCCATCGTCGTTGACTTTTCGCGCTGCTCCCACTTAGGGGTACGAAGGAATGCGTGCACAATTCCCGGGTCATCGCTAACGGAAAGCGCGGTACGTACATTGTCGATCACCGAAAGCTCGCCGAAAAGGCGGATGTTCTGGAAGGTGCGACCGATTCCTGCTCGGGAGATGCGATAGGGCTTCCAGCCGGCTATACTCGCCCCGTTGAACCGGATATCGCCCTCTGTCGGCGCATAAACACCAGTCAGCAAGTTGAACACGGTTGTCTTACCAGCTCCATTGGGACCGATAAGCCCACAGAGCGTCCCTTCCTCGATGGCAAGGTTTACATCGTTTACAGCAGTGAGACCCCCGAAACGCTTTACAACCTTGGTGAGTTCTAGTAGAGCCATGCAACCGTCCTATAGGGAAAAATCCCCAATTCCGGGCGGGATTTTACCATGCATCGACATCTCAACCGCCAAATCACCGGGATGAACACAGCGATATAATCCGACAACATTAAACGTGTAGGGCTGATGGCTCTAGACCGAGATTCATGAGAGCAGGTCAAAATATGAGTTTGGTTCAATGGCGTCCGTGGTCGGATGCATCATTCGAAGACGCACGGGATCAGGACAAACCCGTCCTCTTGTCCATTGTTGCAAAATGGTGTCAGTTCTGTGCGCAGCTTGACAACGATGTGTACGCAAACGAAGCAATCGCATCGTACATCAATGAAAACTATATTCCTGTTCGCGTTGACTCCGATGTCCGGCCAGAGATTAATGCACGCTACACCCAAGGCGGATGGCCATCTACCTGTATCCTGACCGGCGAAGGTGATCTCCTCTGGGGCGGAAATGCATTGCCACGCGAACACATGGCACAACTGCTTCCTCAGGTGTTGGGACAGTACCGCGGTGATAAAAACGCCCTCAACGCTCACATCACGCAGCTCCGCCTGCAGGTACGACAACAAAACACGCCACCGGCATTTGACCCAAGCGCACCCCTCCAGCCTCAACTTCCACTCCACATCTTGATGGCATCAAAGTTCGAATTCGACTTTGCCTTCGGAGGCTTTGGCCATTCCGGGCAAAAGTTCCCACATGTGGATGTACTTGACCTGGTAGCTGATGCCCTTGTCCGCTCTTACCGCGAAGGCGCAGGCGATCCAGATCTACGCTTCATGCTGGACCGTACGCTCATGTCGCTCACGCGCGGTGAGCTCCACGATGGCGTAAATCATGGCTTCTTCCGTTATTGTCAGACCGCTGATTGGCGGAACCCGATGATCGAGAAGCTCCTTGATGACAATGCCAGCATTGCTCGAACGGCTGCACGTGTTTATCAGGCAACAGGGGATAGCGCGTGGCTTGATGTTGCCACAGATACCCTTGGTTACCTCGACACCCAGCTTGCTATTGATGGTGCCGGTTATGGTTCCAGTCAATATGCGGATGGCGAGTATTACTCTCAACCAGAGGAAGAGCGCCGCGAGTGGAACTCACCTGCAATCGATGAGACATTTGTTACCGGTGCCAATGCACAGGCAGCCCGTGCCTGGTATTCGTATTGGCAGGCTACCGGCGATGCCGCGGCTCTGGACAAAGCTGTTGCAATTATGGACCGTGTTGCAAACCTCGTTGCTGAAGACGGATGCCCACGTCACTCCGAAGCCGATGGCTCATCCGAAGGTTTGTTGGTAGACGCAGCTCGTGTTCTGGCTGCAGCAATTGACCTCTATGAAGCCGGTGTTGGCGACAAGTGGTTGATGCTCGCGGAACTGGTTGCCGTCTGGATGCAGAATCGCCTTGTAGACCGCGCAGGCGGAGCTTTCCACGACCATCCTGTACGTGAAGATGCCCTCGGACATCTGAAATTTGGCACAAAAGACCTGCCAGACAACATGATTGCCGCGGATGCTTTCCTCAGACTCTTCCTGGCAACGGGTGAGGATGAGTACCGCACAACGGGAACCCAGAACATCACGGCTCTACAGGTCGCAGCACCACAAATGGGCTTCCTCGCTGCCAGCCTTGCCCTTGCAAGCATCAGAGCACTCGCGATGCCAGTCATCGTTCACATCGTCGGTTCCCCAGATGACAAACGAACCAAGGACCTTGTTGCCGCGGCACACCGCCCAGCACGGCTTGAGCGGTTTGTTCAGGTCCTTGACCCGACCAACGAAGCCGATCGTGAGCACATTGACAACCTCGAGTACGAAGTAACAGATATCCCAACGGCATACCCACGGATTGGTGAGAATCCATTGGCGCCGACCATCGATGCTGAAACACTTCGCGAGACTGTTGATCAAGCATCAATCGCATAACAAATCCGAACACAACTGGCGGGATATGGTCTTCGAATATGTTGGCCAAATCCCGCCAGCTTCGGTTTGCACCTACGGTGAGATTGCTGAATATCTGGGGCTGACTCCCAGAATGGTTGGTTCCGCGATGCGTAATTGCCCCACGGAACTTCCATGGCACCGTGTAGTAGCAAGCGGTGGCCGGATAGCGATAGCTCAACGTTCACCGGAACTAGCGCAGTTACAGCTTCAGAGGCTGACAGATGAAGGCGTGATCATCAAAAATCTACGGGTGATAATGCCGGAGCGAGTTTGAAATGAGTCGAGAACGAATGGTTAAGTTTACTCTCAAGAGTGCAGATGACCTCGCGAAAATGCGCGAAGCTGGCAAAGCAGTAGCCGCAGCGCTGAAAGCGATGAAAGATGCCGCGCAACCTGGTGTTAGTACGCTTGACTTGGATGAACTTGCCGGTGAGATTCTCGCAGGATTTGGAGCTGTTTCCGCGCTCAAAAACTACCAACCACCGTTCTCAGACATCAAGTACCTGCACAACAGCTGCATTTCCATCAACAATGAAGTCCTTCATGGTGTGCCCAAAGCTGATCGGATTATCCGGGATGGTGATGTTGTGAAGCTTGACATTGCGGCAACATTTGATGGCTGGTGCGCTGACTCAGCAATCACTACGATTGTTGGAACTGCAAAGACTCCAAAGGCTGAAAAGCTGGTCTCGGTTACCCGCGCATCGCTCTACAATGCAATCCGCAAGGCCATCGTGGGGAACTCAATGGGCGATGTATCCCATGCCATCCAGTCACACGTAGAGAAAAACGGGTTTGGTGTCGTTCGGGATCTGGTAGGGCATGGAATCGGTCAGACGCCTCATGAAGAGGGACTGGATGTTCCTTGCTATGGTCGCCCAAAGCTTGGGCCGAAACTAGTTGTCGGGATGACATTTTGTATTGAACCAATGGTTACGACAGGGCGTGGAACGGTGGCACACACCGGGGATGACCCGTGGACGATTATTTCTGCCGACCGGACACTTGGAGCGCACTTCGAGCATACTGTGGCTATTCTGGAGGATGGGCCACTTATTCTAACCGCGGCTGAGAGAGCAGACGATGCTTCGCCTGCACAGGATGCGTAAGACAAATCGGGACTAAAGCTGACTGGTTTGTAGCAGTTGTTTAATCTGTTGACGTCGTTCCGCAATCGCTAGTCTGTCAGCTGGCGATTTGCCTCGTAGCGCGAGGTAGTTCGTTGATAGCCGTGTTGATGCCAATGCTGTGTTTTCGTGTCGAATTAGGAAATCCCAATACAGGGTTGTAAAT
>JBEDDQ010000041.1:0-3656 GCA_041176185.1 Armatimonadota bacterium
ATCCCACGGTGTGCGGGTCGTTCCGCCAAACCAAACATCCCCCATCGCGAGCTCGCCAAGCGAGAGCTTTGCGACAAGGATTGCACCGGCATCCCTAAGCTTGTTTACGACGGTTGCATCGGCATCGAATTGCTGATCACGAAACGGTGGGGCGCCATAGGTTGTAGGAATATCGGCCGTGTTGAAGAGGTCTTTGATGCCATACGGGATGCCATGTAGCGGGCCGCGGTCGATGCCCTTAGCTAGCTCTTCATCCGCAACGATTGCCTCCCGGCGGGCGGCAGCGGCGCGCATGTTTACGATACAGAGGAGACGAGGGCCGTAGGTTTCGCAGCGCGTGATGGCGAGTTCGGTCAGCGCAGCGGATGTCGTCTTGCCATCCCGGAGCCACTTCGCCAGCTGGCCAACGGTTGCACGGGCAAGCGTTTTGTTGTCGGGGGAGCCCTTTGTGCGCCGGTAGGTCTTGGGTTTCAGGCGGATGCCAGGTGCGGGTATCGGGGCGGCAGCGCTAACCCGGAACTGGAAAGCGGGTGGCTTACCCTGGGGCTTTGCTGCAGAACGGACAGTGATGATGTTCTTGCGCGTTCCCGTGAGCTCTTTGATGGCCTGGTTACGCTCCTCTGTACTGAAAACGCGGGCCGCAACGGTGGCTGCATGATTGATTTTGTCTGACGTAATGGTGTCAGGATCCTGTGTTGATCTCAGCTGTTCAGCGGCATCAGACGCTGCTGGAGCAGCTACCAGCGCGGTAGATGCGGTCAGTCCAACGATGGAGGATAGTGCGTTGCGACGGGAGACTTTTGCCATGGCGGATTCTACCCTTTGGTGTTGGGGATGCGCATCGATGAGGTTGGTACACTGCCGCATGCGGATATTGACGTATGTGTACAAAAACCTTGATGGCGACTTTGGTCGACTTCCGGTCCCGGATGCTGGACGCAGGAGTGTTCGGAAGTTCATTTTGATGGAGCGTGCCGATGCATTAGCGGTAGTCATCGGTCCGGATTTTGATGAGTCCGATGGTTACTACCATGCCGTCTTGAAGAGGCTTTTTGTGGATAATTTCGGTGTTTGGGATGTCCGTGGGGGCGGCTGGGTGGATGTGCTCGCAAATGGCAGTGCGGATGGCCCTGATGTTCCGACGGTTGTGTTTTACGGGGCGAGTACGGCGTTTGGGCGCTTTGATGAGCGTCTGAACGATGAGGCTGTCCTGGGCCGGGTGGCTACAGAGCTCTATGTAGACCGTGCGGTGGTAAAGGCATGGTAGAGGAAGCGGTGACGACGCCGATGTGGCGCAGGATGTACGCGACTAGCCTTGCAGAGCGCCGCGGGTGGATGTCTCTTGTTTCGCTTTCGTGGCTCGCCGATGGCGAGATTGCGCTACTACGAACTCGGAGTGCGAAGCAAGGGGAGCCCCTTGGGACTGTAACCCGGCTTGGCGATGCGATGGTCTTTACACCGACTGTTGGTAAGCCAATCAAGGTTAATGGGATTGCGGTTCGGAGCTGGGAGCTGACATCAGATATCGATGGCACCCCAGACCTTATTGAGTCTGGACCGGATACATGGGCGTTTATTAAGCGGGGGGAACGCTACGGGTTGCGTGGCTGGAATGTTGACCAAGGCTACAAGATGGCTCGGATTGGACTCCGCTGGGCGCCTCTGCGGCCGCAGCTTAACTTTCTGGCAAAGTGGGTGCCGTATAGCAAGCCGCGGATGGTGATGATTGTCAATGTGCTTGGGCAGCGGACACCGACCCCGATGCATGGCTATGCTGAATTTCGTATTGATGGGCGGCAGTACCGCCTTGAGGGCACGGACACACCGGAGACAGGGAAGGTGTTTTTCAACTTCCGGGATGCATCTTGCAACACGGTTGCCTATCAGCCCGGCAGGTTTTTGGATGCCGAGTTTTCGGCAACTGGCCGTATTCGCCTCGATTTCAACCGTGCGTACAACCCACCTTGCGCATACACATCTCACGCAACATGCCCGCTGCCACACAAGGAAAATGTCCTGAAAGTAGCCATCCCAGCTGGGGAGCTGCGCTTCCCCGGACACAAGCACTGATTCGAGACGAAAATACAAAGTTCAGAGTAACCGAGAGGTAATCGTAGGAGGAGCATATGAACCAAATCCAGCCTGACCCAACACCGGGAGACACATCCTGGTTTACACACGACCGCTTTGGGATGTTGCTTGGCTGTTTGTTTTGTATGAAGAAAAAGTAAAAAACCAAACCGATTTAGTACGAACGCAGGAAATGTAAATGAGCCAAATCCAGCCTGACCCAACACCGGGAGACACATCCTGGTTTACACACGACCGCTTTGGGATGTTCATCCACTGGGGCATCTACTCGATGGGGGCACGCCACGAGTGGCTAAAGACCCGCGAAGAAATGTCCGATGCTGCGTATGCACCCTACTTTGACTACTTTGATCCCGACCTCTACGATCCGGATGCATGGGCGGAAGCCGCATCCGATGCGGGGATGAAGTATTTCGTCATCACGACCAAGCACCATGATGGCTTTTGCCTCTGGGACTCAGCTTTAACGGACTATAAGGCGACGAATACGCCTGCGAACCGAGATCTGATTCGCCCGATGCTGGATGCTTTTCGTAACCGCGGGATGCGCGCTGGTCTCTACCACTCGCTCATTGACTGGCATCACCCTGACTTCACCATTGATCGCCACCATCCGCAGCGCAACCACGCGGATCGCGATGTATTAGACTCTGGACGCGATATGTCCCGCTACCGCGACTACCTCCATGGGCAGGTACGTGAGCTGCTGACCGGTTATGGGGATGTCGACATTTTGTGGTGCGATTTCAGCTACCCGCCGGAAAAGGGACGGGATGCATGGGGGAGCGAGGAACTCTACAAAATCATCCGGTCGCTCCGTCCAAACATCATCATGAATGACCGTCTGGATCTGCCATCCGGATGGGACATCAAAACGCCGGAGCAGTTCCAGCCACGTCACGGTGTCGAAGTTAATGGCAAGCCGGTTGTCTGGGAGGCCTGCCAGACATTTAGCGGATCCTGGGGCTACCACCGGGATGAAGCGAGCTGGAAATCGACCGAAATGCTGGTCCAGATGCTTGTGGACACGGTTAGTATGGGCGGAAATCTCCTCCTGAATGTGGGACCAACCGGCCGCGGTGAGCTTGATGCGCGCACCATGGAACGCCTCCGCGGAATCGGCAAGTGGATGCGTTATCACAAGAAAGCAATTTACGGATGTACGGAAGCGCCGGCAGCGTTCGGACCGCCGCCAAAGGACTGTCGTTACACCTGGAACCCTGTCACAAATCGACTGTACGTACACCTGTTTGCATGGCCATTTGGACAGCTCTACCTTGATGGCATCGCGCCAGAACGGGTTGCCTATGCACAGCTGTTAAACGATGCCAGCGAGGTGCTACGGCAGGATATCGAGGCCTGGCAACACGATTTCAGCGGAGAAAAGCGCGCGTATAACGGCACCGCACTCCGCCTTCCTGTCCTAAAGCCAGCTACCTGTGTGCCGGTGATTGAAGTGATGCTAAAGGGCTAAAGAATAACCTTGGGAACTAATATTCTGTTTCCATCGTTAGGTAACATGATTGTTCGTGTTCGGCGAACACAATATCTTGAAAGTAGACATC
>JBEDDQ010000042.1:0-5137 GCA_041176185.1 Armatimonadota bacterium
CATCCCGAGCGGCGACCCCGATCGCATCGCTCTCGCAGACCTGCGCGCGCAGCGCGCTGCCATCGGGACAGTCCGTGTGCCTGTGATGGTCGAGCTACCATCGGATAAGCAACGCACCAGCACGATGCTGACGCTCGGTAACTTCCAGATGAAGGGGGATGCCGTTCAGCCATCCGTCCCATCCGCATTTGGAAAGCTGCCCGCTGGCGCACCGCTCAACCGCCTTGGCGTTGCCAAGTGGCTGTTCAACCGGGACAACCCTCTGACCGCCCGCGTTGCCGTCAACCGCATCTGGGCACAGCTCTTCGGTCGTGGCATCGTCGAAACCGAAGAGGACTTCGGAATCCAAGGAGCCCTTCCGACAAACCAGGCGCTACTGGACCAGCTGGCGGTGATGTTTATGCATGACTGGGATGTCAAAGAGCTGATCCGAGAAATCGTTCTGACGGATACCTACGGACGAACATCGCTTGCAAGCCCTCTCGCTGAGCGTCGCGATCCACGGAACCTGTTGTTGTCCCACTACCCACGGCGCCGCCTCGATGCAGAAGGGGTCCGTGACCAATCTCTGGCACTCTCCGGGATGCTGACACCTACCATCGGAGGACCAAGTGTCTATCCGCCACAGCCCGATGGACTGTGGCAGGCCGCCTTCAACGGTGAGCGGAACTATCCGACCAGTATGGGTGCGGACCGCTACCGTCGCGGCCTCTACACATTCTGGCGTCGGACCGTTCCGTATCCAAGCATGGCAACCTTTGATGCGCCAAGCCGCGAAGCATGTACGCTCCGGCGGCAGCCAACCAATACACCTCTGCAAGCTCTTGTGACACTGAACGACCCCGCTTACATCGAGTTTGCACAAGGCTTTGCAATCCGTGTGTTGACCGAAAGCAAAGGAACCGACCGCCAGCGGGCCGCCTGGGCACTTGAAAATGCCACATTGCAAAAGCCGACATCCAAGCAAATTGATGCCGTCGTGGCTCTCCTCACCGCCGAGCGGTCCCGCCTGAGCAAGGACATGGAAAGTGCAAAACAACTCGCTGACCCAGCAGCGCACCCGCTGCCGAAGAACTTGGATATCGTGGATGCCGCAGCGTGGACAGTCACATCCAATGTCATCCTCAACCTCGACCAGGTCCTGACCATCAACTAGAGAAGCAAAGCAGCCACCATGAAAATCGATACACAACACCCAATCTGGATGGCCGGCGAGGCCGGGACACGCCGTGAGCTCCTCAAGGGCGCAGGCCTTGGTCTTGGAGCGATGGCGCTAGGTTCCCTGATGGCCGATGATGCCAAAGCTGCGCCAAATGTTCAACCGTACGGCGTTCCGCCCATCCCTAAGAAGAAGCAACGCGCCAAGGCCGTCATCTACCTCCACATGAGCGGCGCGCCTCCAACGCTTGACTGCTTTGACTACAAGCCAACGCTAAAGCGTCTGGATCGACAGGACTGTCCCACAGAGCTGATGAAAGGCGAACGCTTCGCGTTCATCAAAGGAGTTCCGAAGATTCTCGCATCCCCGCACTCCTTTGCGCAGTATGGCAAAGCCGGGATGTGGGTGAGCTCGCAGCTTCCATACACCTCTAAGATCGCCGATGAAATCACGCTTGTGCGCTCGATGGTGACCGACCAGATCAACCATGCGCCTGCGGAGATGTTTATCTACACTGGGAATGCATTTCCCGGAAACGCATCGATGGGCTCCTGGATCACCTATGGCCTTGGCTCGTCCAATAAAAACCTCCCCGGATTTGTCGTTCTGCTCAGCGGTGGGACAGACCCAACCGGTGGCAAGAGCATCTGGAGCAGTGGCTTTCTGCCATCCGTGTATCAAGGTGTCCAGTGCCGCGCAGCCGGAGATCCGATTCTCTTCCTGTCAGATCCAAAGGGAATCGATCGCCAGAGCCGCCGCCGGACCCTCGATGCCCTCTCAACGCTGAACAAGCTCGACTCGGCACGCACTGGCGACCGCGAAACCATCGCGCGCACTGAGCAGTATGAGCTCGCCTATCGGATGCAGATGGCGGTTCCAGAAGTCACCGACATCCGCAAGGAAAAGCCAGAAACACTGGAGCGCTACGGCATCACCAACCCCGCCGAAGCCAGCTTTGCAAAGAACTGCCTCCTTGCCCGCCGGCTGGTTGAACAGGGTGTGCGGTATGTACAGCTCTATGACTGGGGATGGGACATCCACGGGACTGGCCCCGGGGATGACCTCATGACAGCTTTCCCGCAGAAGTGTCAGCAGACCGACAAGGCTGCTGCGGCACTCGTTATGGACCTCAAGGAGCGCGGTCTCCTCGATGATGTCCTGGTTGTCTGGGGTGGTGAGTTTGGCCGTACCCCGATGAACGAGGCGCGCGGCGGCTCGACGTATCTTGGTCGTGACCATCACCCACATGCGTTCTGTATGTGGATGGCCGGTGGCGGGATGAAGCAGGGCTATATCCACGGCGAGACCGATGAGCTTGGCTACAAGGTCGCAAGCGGGAAAGTCACGATTCGTGACCTGCAGGCAACCATCCTAGATGCAATGGGCCTCGACCCCTACCGTTTACGCTTCCCGTATCAGGGCCTGGATCAGCGGCTGATTGGACCGACGAACGAAGGTCAGGTTCAGACAGCACTGTATCGATAAGCAGAGACTCAGCGTGCCGGTGGGTTAGACATCCCAATCTTTGGGATCACCTGCCGGCACGGGATTGATGCCCTTGCTGACCTGCTTACGCTTGCTCTGGGCCATCAGGTCCATCAGCGTGCCAGCATACACAAAGATAGCAACACCAATCGCCGCAAGGTGCATCGTGTGGGTTTGCTGTGCCTGCGCTGCGATTGTCTCGCTGACACGGGTCTTGGCTCCTGTGTTGATCTGCGGAGCCTCACGGGTCGCAATCGATATTGAGACGGCTGTGATAAACGCAGTGAGCAGGGGAACACCCTTGGTGAACTGCTTTAGGAGCAAGTGGCCGGCTCCCGGGAGCACCAACGAGATGCCCGTAGCGACAGCCAGCTGGTTTTGCGCTTCCTCGATGTCGAGGACGGGCGTGGCCGAGATCCCCAGCTTTTTCATCGCTTCTTCATCAGCGATCTGAACGGTCATCTTTCCGACTTTGGTCTCACTGGATGCCCGCTTTGGGTCAGCCGCATGCGCCAGTCGGTAATGGTCAAGCGCGGTCTCCCAGCGCTGCTCACTGGCATCCAGATCACCAAGGAGCTCATGCGCTGGTGCAATCAATGCGCTTGGGACATTGGTGTATGTCTTAAGGACAGCACGAAGCGTTTTACGCGCATCCGTGTACTGAGCCCGAACCCGCTGAAGATTTGCCTGTGCGATTTGCCGCGTGATTTCCTGCTCGGCGGTAAAGAGCGCCGTACCTTCGAGCATCGGCTTTTCATTTACGAAACCCTCCGCTACTACTTCCGCGCTTCGAGGATCTGCAACGGGAACCGACACGGGCTCAACTACTGGGGGCTCTATAGCCATCTCCGACGTTGCTACCTGCTCCGCCGGAACAACATCTTCTGAAGTCAACTTCGTCGCACATTGGCTACAAAAGTTGGCATCCGGGAGGTTGACCGCTGAACATGCGGTGCAGACCCGCGGGCGCGGACCTCCACAGCTGCCACAAAAGCGGTCACCGATGCCAAACAACCGCCCACACGATGTGCAGGGCGGTTGCTCTGTAAATGTCGAATTCATTTGAGATTCGCTCATAGTTGCATTTGGACGGCACACGCTGTGTGCCAGGTTCCGTTAGTCCTCGTCAGGCTCATCCACCGGGGCAACCTCTTCATCCGCAACGCGGAAAAAGGTCTCTGTCCCTTCGGAATCGTCTTCGTCTTCCTCATCATCCCACTCATCCAGCTCATCATCCGACCAGTCAGCCTCGGTCGGAAACTCGCCGAACTCATGTGAGCCGGATGCATCGTCGTCGTCATCCTCATCGTCATCCCAGTCATCATCCACCGGGCTGACCACAACCGGCTCATCACGTGGGTCGCGAATCGCAGGCTGATTCTCCGCTGTCGGTGCGAGCACGCGGTCAAGCGGGTAGGCCGGGAGGGAACCAGGATGTGGAGGAAGAGCACCCTTCGGCTGAACCGTGGTCCAGAAGTCCTCCAGCTTGTAGCGGGCACGGGCCTCCTCACTCATGATGTGGAGGATGACATCCCCGAAGTCCACCAGCACCCACTCAGCAACTTCCTCACCCGAAACGGATGGCTTAGTCATGTTGTGGTCATCCACCATCTCGAGCACGTGCTCAGCGATGGCGCGGATGTGGGGGACTGCGAGACCGGTGCAGATAATAAAGAAGTCTGCGATGTTTACTTTGTCACGCAGGTCGATGACAACCGGGTTTTCTGCCTTGCGGTCATCAATAGTTTCGAGAATAAGGTTCTTCTTCTCTTCGGATGGAATTTGCTGTTTAGCCACTCTGTGCCCTTTTGGTTAATGGAAAATGTCGCGCAGCTCATGCGACATTGTGAGTTTACGATTCTGTGAGATGGTGCAATTCTACCGGAAAGCCCGTCCATCGAACGAAAAAGATTCCGGAACCCCTCTTTACACGACTTTCTACTCCTTCAGGCCGCATCCATACAGCCCACGCGCACGTATCTCGGACAACACATTTGGGTCGAGAAGTGTGCTTACATCGCTTCCGGATGCAAACGCATCACGCACTGCCGTGCTACTGATATCCACCGGTTCGGGTGTAGCAATCGCATCCGTGACCGCCTGCCATTCCCGCGGAAGCCCTGAAAAAATCGTCGCGACACTTGGAAATCCCGGACGGTCAAAGACCGCCAGACGTACATTCTTGCGAATCACATCGGCTTCACGGAAGGATGCTATTCCCGAAAGCACATCCGCTCCGCAGAGAAACCATAGCTGTGCATCCGGGCCTGTCAAACGCCTGGCCTCAAGCACGGTCTCAAAGGTGTAGCTGGGACCCGGACGGTTCGCTTCTACCGTCCAAACCGCCATGTCCGCGTTACCTCTTGTCGCGGCATCCGCCAGCGCAATCCGTACCGATGCCGGTGTGACTTGACTTTGATCCTTCCACGGCGAAACCTGATTGGGGATCCAAAGGGTAAGGTCAGCACTCAGCGCCGCTGCCGCCAGCGTTGC
>JBEDDQ010000043.1:0-2697 GCA_041176185.1 Armatimonadota bacterium
CGTACCCGCTGGGTTAATCATGATTCCAGTTGTGGAATCGATGGACAGTTCACTCAACTTGCGCTCAGCAGATGCCTTAGCATCCGAAGTGATAACAAACTCCATCCCGCGATCTACACCAAGGGGGATGCCGCCAGGAAGCACATTGAGAAAGTCATCAATGGCATGGCGAACTTTGCCGGTCGCAGCCTGAGGACGTCGATCTTTCTTGAATGTCCAACTGGTCCTTGGCATTAATCCCAGTCCAAGGGCGAAGGACTTCAGCGATGGCTGAAGGTTGATAAAGAGGTCGACTTTCCCATGATGTTTCCGTAGCGCGGTCGCCTTTGCGAAGCTTGCTGTAATCGATGAGCGCGTTGCCTTGTCTAGGCCGATTGTCGACTGTACCAATGTCGAATTCGCCAGAATCCCTACGTTGCCGGATTCGGTAACGAAGGTAATCGTGGCATCGTTGAAGCGCTCATGCAGAACGCGCAGCAACGGAGTAGCCAGCAGGATGTCGCCAAGTCCTCCATAACGGAGCACAACAATGTTCACGAGAGTTGCTCCTGAACTACTGCGGCGACCATGTCTGGTAATAGCTTGGACATATCTGCATCCGGTGCCTGAAGCGCACGATGTGGAGCGTAGTTGCGCCCCCATTTGTGGATCGGCGTGGGACCGAAGAGCGTAAGCGTCGGCGTTCCGACGGCAGCGGCAACATGGCTTACACCGGTATCAGCGGAGATGACCAAGTCGAACTCGTGGAGGCTTGCCATCAGGGAGCGCAGGGATGTCTTACCAACAAGGGATGTTGCCGGTGCATCTCCAAGAAGAACGTTCAGGGCATCAACCGCAGCTAGCTCTTCCGGTCCACCGACTAGATAGACATCTGCTCCGATCGTTCGAATACTCTGAATTAGCGACTTCCATGCTATTACGGGGTATTGTTTGTATCCGTGAGATGCTCCTGGCTGGATGGCTACCCGCTTTGTACCCGGTTGCTTGTGAGAAATTACCGATTGATCGTTGTCACTGAGATACAGGCGTGGCGTTTGCCCGGATGATGCCTGGTCGGTACCGGCCAATGCGAGAATCGTGTCAACTTCTGTCGCTGTTTGGCTATACGGGATGCGTTGATGAAGGAGAACCCCACGGCCTTCCGTTGGAAATCCGATGATAACCTTTGCTCCGGTCAGCCGAGCAAAAATCGCAGATCGGAAGGAACGGTCTGCCAGGTAACAAGTACCCGGCGCTCCGGTTGCCCTTAGCTCGGACGCCATGGTCAGGTATTCCTTCCAAAGCAGACGACTTGCGGAGCTTGAGCGTTTACTCGCATCCCTCGAGATAGTCAATTGTCGCCCTATATCCGGATGGTTTTGAAGCAGGACTGCTGGACCACTGCCCGTCAGAAGCATTGGAAGGGGTGAACGATCCTCTCTTGCCATACGTGCGATGTGTTGGACAAGCGGCAAAGTCACCATCGTGTCACCCAAAAAACGATGCTTGGCGACAACAAGATTAGGCCTATGCATCAGGAGGTCACCCTGGAAACTTTGCGCGCTGCTGCGATGATGTCAGCCGTCAAGATGTCATCGACGACCTTTGCATCCGGTGTAACGTCTCTAAAATTACGATGCTCCGCTGAGCCACCCGCATCCAACAAGACATGCGCAGCGCTTCCCCAAGTATTTCCTGTGCGTACCGGGTCCGTGACGCCGAAAAGGCCAACGCTTGGGGTTCCCACGGCAACCGCCAGATGAAGCGCTCCGGTGTCGCTTGAAATGACAACAGATGCCCGTGACAGAACGCCTGCGAGCTCAATAAACGATGTCTTTCCCGCGAGATTGATTACCGGATAACCCGTATGCTTGTCGATTTTGTCAGCCACATCCTGTTCCTGAGGTCCACCTATCAGAATCGGTGTATATCCATCTTCGTACAGCTGCGTAGCAACGGCTGCCCAGTGTTCCGGAGACAATGTCTTAGATGGCACTGACGCACCGACGACGAGGGCAGCCGCACGTTCCACGTTACATTTGTCGAAACTCGCTACCGGCCTTGAAGCCAGATACGTATCTCTTTGAAACGGCTTTCGTTGGACACCGATTGCATCGCCCAAGCGTAATATTTTCTCAACCATGTGTACACGGTCGGTCGCGACGACACTCGTATCGGTCATAAAGATGTTGTTAGCTTCCCGGCGCCAGTTGTATCCAATACGGCGCGGGGCATTAGAGAGGCGAGACACCAAACCAGATACAAACAAGCCTTGCGCATCAAGGACGACATCGTATTTGGCATTACGGAGATCGTTACCAAGCTGTAGACAGGGGCCCAATTTTTTGGACGGTAAAACATGGAGATCATCGATGTACGGATGCCCGTGCAGTAACGGTGCAAAGGACTTCTGGACCGCCCAACCAATGGTTGCCGAAGGAAATGAATCTCGAATGCCATGCAGCAATGGGAGTGTCTGAACCACATCACCAAACGAGCTTAATTTCACAATCAGAATACGGCTTGGACTAGACACGAGTATCAGTATACAAGTTTGACATCATAGGCATCTATCGCCATAGAGAACAGGGGTGCTCCTGTGTATACTTGATGTATGTCCGACTTCGTTTACATCAATGGCGACTTCGTCCCTGCGGAGCAAGCAACTGTACCAATTTATGACCATGGTCATCTTTATGGCGATGGCGTTTTTGAAGG
>JBEDDQ010000044.1:0-5186 GCA_041176185.1 Armatimonadota bacterium
GATGCAATTATCGCCATCGATAGCGACAGCACCGTCATCGAGTTCAATCGCTCTGCAGAGGAAATGTTTGGGTGCTCCCGCGCCGATGCCGTCGGACAGTTTCTTGACCAACTAATCATCCCGGAACAATACCGCGCTGGCCATAAAGCCGGGATGGCGCATCTCCGCGAAACTGGAGAGGGGCCTATCTTCGGTAAGCGCCTCGAGCTGCAGGCGCAAAACAGTGCTGGTGATGTGTTTCCGGTTGAGCTCACGGTAAGTGCAGTGGATGGTGATTCCATCTATGTCGCATCCATCCGGAATCTCACCGACCGGAACAAGGCGCAGGAATTAATCGAGCGCTCAGACCGCCTCTTCCGTGCCATTTCCACGGCGAGCCAGCAGTACATCCGGGAAGGCAATGTTGATGAAACATTCGAAATCGTCCTGAATGAAGTCCTCGATATAACCGATTCCGAATACGGTTTTGTGAGTGAGGTTCTCTACGAACCAACCGGTGAACCATACATCCGGACGTATGCCCTTACGAACATCGCGTGGAATGATGAAATGCGGGCCATCTACGATGCGATGGCACCAAACCTTGAGTTTAGAAACCTCAAAACGCTCTTTGGATCGATGCTCACCACAGGAGAGGTTGTGATCGCTAATGATCCTGCTACCGATCCGCGTCGAGGTGGACTGCCGCCGGGACATCCTCCACTCGACCGCTTCTGTGGCCTCCCCATTCACCACAGTGGTGAGCTGGTTGGCATGATTGGCCTCTCAAATCGCGCGCAGGGCTATGACCTTGCTCTCGTTGAATTCCTTGAGCCATTTCTCGCTGCCTGCGGAAATATCATCGTGACCTGGCGCGCAGATAAAGCGCGGTTGCAAGCGGAGGCTGAGCGCAAGGCAGCGCACGATGCGCTTGAGCTGTCACGGCGCCGTGAGGCTGAAATCAGCGCCGGTATTCAGAACAGTTTGCTGCTGCGCCGCAGACCGGTCCTGACTCCGCATGGCATGGATGTCGGCGTATGCATAATGGGCTTTACCGCCGTCACGGGAGATTACTGCGACTTCGTAACGTTCAACGACCGCTTTGACATCATTGTCGGGGATGTTATGGGCAAGGGTGTCACGGCAGCGATGGTTGGGTCTGCGGTAAAGGGCCAGCTGCACCGCGTCGTTAGGCGTCTGCAGGAACGGACGATGCTCTTTGGCAGACATCCCGAACCACAGGAAATCGTCGGTGGACTACAGTCTGTTTTGACCCCGCAGCTGATGACACTGGACAGTTTTGTCACGCTGACATACGCGGCATTTGAGCGCCGGGATGGTGCTGATTCGGTCACAGATATTACGATTGTGGATGCTGGGCATACACCGATTTTACGTATCCGAGATGGAAATCAGGCTTATTGGCTCTCGGGTGACAATGTACCGCTTGGCCTTGCCGACCGTGAATTTTATATGCAGAACAGCTACCGGGTAGAGCCTGGGGATGTCTATATCTTCTTTTCGGATGGAGTAACGGAAGCGGCTAATCCGGAGGATGTCCCGTTTGGCAAAGACCGAGTTGAACAGGCATCGATCCAGATTGTAAAGAAGCATTTTGATTCAGAGTCGATTGCGAGCACGTTGGCATCTGAGGTGATGGCGTGGACTGGCGAACGCATTGATGACGACATCACCATCGTTGTCGTGAAAATCGATGAGGCTCCGAGCTGCATTGTGATTCGCAAAGAGCGGACATTCCGCGAGTTTTCAGTGGACTCATCCGAACGGAATAACTTCGCTGATTTCATCGATGCGTATCTCAAGGATGTCCCTGGTGTGTCGGATTATGACCGCCATGCGGTGATTATTGGGGTGACGGAAGCCGTCAACAACATCGTTGAGCATGGCCTTCTCTTTCATGCAAATCAGCGAATTCAACTGGAAATTGAAGTCCGGATGACCGATATAGAGATTGTGATTTGCGACCGCGGTAGGGAATATACCGAGCCGGCTCAGGTGGAACTTGACATCGAGGATAGCCGGGAACGCGGGTATGGGTGGATGATTTTGCGGAAGTGTTTCCAGAATGTCTCGCTGGTGAGAAATCCGCTTGGTTACAACATCCTGACGATGCAACGTAAGACCGGGCTGGATACAAGCTTGGTAACGACAGGTGTTTGATAGTCGAATTTTGGGAATATAGGTAACAGGATGAAACTGATTTCACAGGATTTCGGCCCACGGATTCGTTCTGTGGCAATCGCAGGCAGCGATGCAGCGGATGTCACTGTGCGCCTCGACTTGAGTACGGTTCCGATGTTCAAACAGCAGATCTCAGCCGCCATCGGGGAGGCTGAAAGCGTCATTCTTGACCTCTCAAATGTTGCATTTGTGGACTCTAGCGGCCTGGGGGCGATTTTGTCCTGCGTTCGTGATCTGACTGCCCGCGGTGGTGACTTAAAGATTTGCTCGGTCCAGCAGCGTGTGATGGTGATGTTTGACTTGGTTCGGCTGCCAAAGATTATTGGTATTCACAAAGATGTGGATGCGGCAATGAGTGCATTTGGTGGCTAGTGTGGAATCACAGCCACAATCATTTCCGGGAAGAGAATCTGCTTACCTATCTGGGATTCGAACCCGTGCATTCTTAGGCAAATCGACGTCGAATCCACGCTCCAGTTCGCTGCGCATTGTCCACGACA
Source organism: Armatimonadota bacterium (assembly GCA_041176185.1). Taxonomy (GTDB): domain Bacteria; phylum Armatimonadota; class Armatimonadia; order Armatimonadales; family Armatimonadaceae; genus CAIRTT01. The sequence continues at coordinate 2,682 of JBEDDQ010000044.1, forward strand.
AAGACAATACGAAAAGCATTGGATAGACAAAAAAAACCACTCATAAAGCTGAGTGGTTTTAGATAGCCCGTAGGGGATTTGAACCCCTGCATTCTTAGGCAAATCGCCTTTGGTTCCACGCTCCACTTCGCTGCATATTGTCCACGCCAGAGTCAATACGAAAAGCACTGGATAAACAAAAAACCACTCATAAAGCTGAGTGGTTTTAGATAGCCCGTAGGGGATTCGAACCCCTGATCTCCTCCGTGAGAGGGAGGCATCCTGGGCCACTAGACGAACGGGCCGTGGCAGGTCACAGTCTATCACCCAGCGTAGACAGCTGACAAATGAATTCACGCTCTACAATCCTTACGCAGGAAGTTGATGTGCAAATGCGTTGTTCAACGCAGACGGCTTGGCATTCAGATATGCGTTGTGGTAACGAGATTACATGAGTAGCACATTGATCACTGGGGTCGATGCATATGGTCTTGACCGGACACCAAAGTCATCCGATTTTTTCGATGAAGGCGTGCTGGTCTTTCGTGATGTAATCCTCCCAGAGCAAGGACATGCACTCACCGCCGCGGCTGAACCCGTGATGAAAGCTTGGATTGAGCATGACCCGCAAACTGGACGTGCTCCTAACCCAAAGCAAAATGGCTATATCACCCACTTTCTTGAACATCCAACCCTGCTCGAAACGGATGGCTTTCGGGCAACACTTGATGACTATCTCAACGACCCGGATGTCGTACGTATCATTAAGGAAATCCTCGGCCCGTCTGCCTACTTGAAGGAAGTTACCTTTCGCTTCAATCCATCCGGGCAAAACCGTAACGGAAACTGGCATCGGGACACGCAATCCATCACCGGAACCGATTCGGATGAGCAAGCCATGATTGAAAAGTACGCCAGGAATCCGCCGTATGTCGTAGCTGAATACACACTAACGATTAGCACGGAGACCGATCTCTGTCCTGGGAGTCACCTCCGCTGGGATGATGAAGATGAGCACGATATCCGACTTGCAGATCAGGGTCGGAGGGGTGAAAAGTTTGTTCCACTGACGGCGATAAGGCCGTATCTGTCCAGCGGGGATGTGATGATTTACCACCCGTTTATCATTCATCGGACGCGCCGCGCAGCAGACCGCAAGCAACGCCTAATCCTAGGTGTCTGGACAACTCCGGAGCGTGAGGCTGAGTTTGGCGGCGTGCTGCCGGTGGTTGGCTAGTTTATTCGCTGCGCAGACCGCAAGCAACGCCTAATTCTGGACGTCTGGACAACTCCACAGTGTGCTTCTGGTGGATCGTACCCATTACCCTAAGCCCTTTTACGTACCTTCATCACCATAAGCTGCACCTGTGCAAGCACTGTTATGATGCTTCGCTGCCAATGCTTCAAGCGGGCATATTTCCTGTCACCGGCATCACGGGTCCAATCAAAATTCTCAAAATGCTGCCACTTAATGGCTTCACCCGGGCTTTCAAATGCGATTCTCCAACCATCACTCTTCAATCGCTCCAGCCACAACCCACCTTGATCCCAAACCTCAAGCTGCCCGCCTGTCCCACGCCCATGCTTGGAAAATGAAAAATCACAGGGACGATTCTGGACCGCTGCCCTGCGGGCAGCCCACATCCACGTCGAAAGGCCAAATGTAATATCGACGCGCTCGCCACCTGGCTCGACCGTATTCAGCCGAATCGGAAACTCCTCGCCGCAGACACATCCAATCGTCTGATCCATAATCATCGGCTGAACAATGTCTTCAAGCCAGCCTTCTGCTACAAAATGCAAGTCATCATGGGTCACCACAAAGTATTCAGTACCCGGATGATTACAAATCCACTGGTACCACTCTGGCTGCGTATTCTGCGCGGTTACGATGGAAATCCTGGGGTCACCAATCCTGTCCACAACCCTCTGGGCAGGCTGTCCATAACCACAATCCAGAATCACAATCCGTAAATTTGGATACCGGGTGTTCGCGATGCCGGTTGCCAGCGTGTGTAACAAAGGACCCGGCAAATCCCTGGTCGTGATAAACCACGTCACCTCGGGAGTGGATACTAGCTTCGCAGGCTGACGCGTAACCCGCAGGCCCATCAGACGCGCACGGATGTATCGGAAAAGAAAGCCAACCGTCCCACGAATCACCACAGGTGCATCAAACCACATCCACAATGTCGCATCCGGAAATGCCGGGTTTTCCAGAAGCACTTGGTAGAATGGAAGCAACGTCTGGATACCTTTTGTATCCACCAGAACCGAGTGAATTTGATGGCCAACAACCCATTTGGAACCCTTCGATCGTTTAGCTATGGCTCCGGCAAGTCCGGGACCTACCATTCCCTGCCTGCTCTCGAAGAGGCTGGCATCGGACCCGTCTCAAAGCTTCCCGTCTCAATCCGGATCGTACTTGAGTCGGTTCTCCGTAACTGCGATGGCAAGCGCGTGGCCGAAGCCGATGTTCATACACTGGCAAACTGGGGCGCCACGGCAGACCGCACCGATGAAGTT
>JBEDDQ010000045.1:0-2875 GCA_041176185.1 Armatimonadota bacterium
GCCATCCGTGGCGCCGCGTGATGACTTCGAGGCTCGCCTCGCGACCCGTATAGCCGATGTCAAGCTTAAGCCGGCCCCATGGTGGACCCGTCTGATGATGCCTGCCTACATTCAGCCTGCACGCCGCCCACATGTCGCGATTCCTTTTGTTGCTGCGGCATCGGTCGTGGCAAGCTTTGGCTTTGTCTATGTCTCCCGCGTACCAACTGTCAAGACGGGTACAGTGCAGACCGCGGCGGCATCCGCTGATGAAAACGCAGTTCTCTCTGAGCTCGCGAATCAACACCACGCCGCAAGCGCATCCCAAAGCCTTGGTGATACATCCGGCGTCGTTGTTGTCGCATCCGATATGGCAACGGGCGGGTCCTGGTGAAAATCTTCCTGCGATGTGGGGCCGTGCTGATGGGGCTGTCAATGCTCACACTAGCGACGGCTTTTGCGCAAACACCACCTGAGAGACCATCCAAGTCACGCTCTGAAAGCGGAGACCGGCAGCGCTTTAGCGGTCCACCTGAGGAACGGGATGCCCGAAGGGCTATTTTCCGTATGACCCGTGCGACGAAGTCGATTACTTATAGTGCTCGAGAAGTCGTGACGTTCCGCGGTGGCACAGTTGAATTCGATGTCTGGGTTGACCCAAAGCGTGGCTCGCGGCGTGAGTCTGCGGATAAGCGCGGCGATGTGATTGTTGATGACCTCAAGCATTGGTGGGTCCTCTCGCAGCGGACAGGGACGCTAATTGAGCGTAACTCGATGCAATCGCAGAACGCAGATCGCAACCGTGAGCTACTTGTACAACTGAAAGACTCCCTCAAGGCCGTTAAAACCGGAGACGACACAGTCGCCGGCCGGCCTGCCGAAATTGTGGTTGTGTCTCCACGCCTCGATGCCATGGGCATCATCCGGAAGTTCTGGATTGACCGTGAAACAGGCCTGCAGCTGAAATCTGAAGAACGGGATGGCTCCGGCCGCGTCCTTCGCTCGTCGTACTTCACAACCGTACAGATTAACGCTGACCTCAAAGCAATCGACTTTTCCGAGCCTAAGCCTCCAGCGGGAATCGCGATAAAACGGGATGAAAGCATTGTCCACGCAACGTTTGCGGATGCTGAAAAAGCTGGAATATCCATTCGTACATCGACAAATGTCCCTCCCGGGTATGCCGCACAATACGTGGAAGTCACGAACGGCGGCAAATGGGTTACCCAACACTGGGGTAACGGAACCAGCGTGCTGTCTTATTCGCGTATCAAGGGTGGACGAGGACCGGCATCCAGTGAGCCTGCATTCCGCCAGATTCCCGGTGGGCGTAGGGGATACGTGTGGAGCTCAGATGGCGTGATGCATGTCGTCATCGCACCGCTGCCAGATGATGCCATCCGCAAATTCGCAGACGGCCTTCGCTGACACCCCTACATTAATTGCGGACACTGTTTGCACCGTCAGAATCAGCCATCCACGGTGGTACAATTCGGCGCCTGAACCGCTGTCGGGGATGGAGTCAGACGCATGCAAAACAAAGCCTTCAATGGGTTTATTTTGGCCTTATCCATCATCGGTATCCTGATCGCAGGCTACCTGTGGAAATTGCATGCCACCCCTGAGCTCATCCCATGTGGACGCTCCGGCGGCTGTCAAACCGTCGCACTCAGCCCTTATTCCCGCTTCCCGGTCGGCACAGGCCTTCCAATCGCCGCATGGGGCACCGCCGGTTACATCGGCCTTCTCATCCTCTCCGCCGTGAGGATGCTTCCGCTCCCACCAAAAGTGACCCGTTTGGCACACACACTGCAGGGTCTGGGACTGCTTGGCGGAATGGGGGCATCCCTAATTCTGATGTATATCCAGGCCGTCGTTATCCATGCATTCTGTAAATGGTGCCTCGCATCCGAAGTTGTCATGGCATTTATGCTGATTGTATTTATCGTTGACTGGCGCGCACAGCGTCAATCCGGTGGGCAGACACTGCCACCAACCATCTAAGGAGCTATCCAATGAAGTTCACCAGTGAAGCAAAGATGTTGATTGTGATGGGTGTGATTGTGGCGGTTGGCGGAGGATTTCTCCTGCTGAGCGGAGATGGCTCGATGTTTGATAAGCCGAATCAGCCCGGCGCGACGAAGCCAGCTCCAGTCGTCATCAAAAAGGAAGACTTCGATAGCATCCTCAAGCTAGCGCCGACCAAGGGCCCGGATGATGCACGCTTTACTGTTATCGAGTTCGCCGACTTCCAGTGTCCGCTTTGTCGCAAGATGTTCGCCGCAGTTTGTAAAGACCTCGGTAAGAAAATCTCCGTCAAGTTCGGATTCATCCATTACCCTATCGAAGAAATTCATCAGTACTCGTTGCAGGCTGCGCTCACCGGAGATGCGGCTCGTGATCAGGGTAAGTTCTGGGAATACTATGACGCGATGTTCACTGATACCGACCCGGCGTGGAACGATACCCTCGTGGATGAGCGGGCTAAGGTTGCTGGAATGGACATCACAAAGACCAAAGCCTACATTTCCACGGATGAAAACATCAAAAAAATTCAGACCCTCCGTGACCGTGTTGCAGGCCTTGGCGTTCAGTCCACACCAAGCTTCTGGGTGCTCGATAACCAAACGGGAAAGATTTCTCAAGTCGTAGGTGTTGAGCTGTACAAGGCGCTGGCTGAGGCTCCTGGGATGCCAAAGATCGACGCAACCCAGTTTGCAACTCCTGGGCAATAAGTGACATCCACGCTTCTCCTCGTACGTCACGGAGAGACGGCACACAACGCTGAAGGCCGCTGGCAAGGTCAGTCGGATATTCCGCTTTCGGAAATCGGACGTGAGCAAGCCCGGCGGCTCGCAGGCATCCTCCCCCGCATCCATGCTGAACGCCTGCCGGA
>JBEDDQ010000046.1:0-3935 GCA_041176185.1 Armatimonadota bacterium
GTTAACGGTCAAGAGCTAGGGGATGTCCGTATGGGCAAGCTGATGTGGCTTGGCGGAATATGGTGCCTTTGAAGAAGTCACTTAGTCATGCTCCGGCGGGTGCACTCTGATACCTGATTTCCTAACGTGTTCAGTGTGACTGATATGTCTGCCCATCTAAGTGCTATCCTGAAACCCTGTACAGATAACAAACAAGCCACCATAAAGGTGGCTTGTGTTTGTCTAACGGCTAAGCTTACTCAGCATCGTTCTTACGGCGGCGTCGGATCATGTAGCCAAGCGGCAACAATCCGAGACCAGCAAGCGCAAAGGTTCCTGGTTCAGGAAGCATCGCATGGAAGCTAACATTATCGAGGGCAAGACCGTTTGTAAAACCGGTCTGCATCGCAAATCCGACATCAACGGTACCTGTCGTATTCGCTACCCACTCGTAATGGGCAAACTTCCAACCCATGTTGCCCTGAGTTCGAACGACAGTATTATTATTGTTGTCGGTGTAGTTGTGGCTATTGACGGCAATGTTGTTGTTAACCACGACACCATCAATGACAATGTCATATGCCAGATTACGTGCAAGCGGAGCGCCGGCGTTGTTGTAGAAGTTGGATGCTTCCGCGGCGTACCAGTAGTCGATTGCATAGCGCTGACCCGCAACGACAGAGACTGTCTGCGAAATCATACTTCCACCGAGTCCGGACAAACTTACTGATTGAAAACCGTTATTGGTTGCTGCTCCAGAATAACCCGTGTACGACCAAGAGGAGCCGACGACTTCGATGCCACCATTGGTGCCAGTGAAGACACCAGCGTTGCTCCGGATACCGGATGTAATCTTCCAGCCGTCCAAATCGACAGTATTTGTGTTACCAGCAGCTCCAACCGTAATGCGGTTGACACTTGAACCGAGTCCAGTACCACCTGCGATACCAGATCCAAGTCCAGTACCGGTCGCACCCGTGATAGATGCCTGGGTAACAGAGTTGTTTCCACGGAAGATCTCGAAGCTTCCATTCGTTAGGAGATTCTGAGCATTTGCCGTCGTGGCGACAGTGCTAAGAACTAAAACACTCCCAAGTCCAAAGATTTTTCTCATTGTCCGCATGATATTTCCCCGGCCAACTCATTCACAGAACACGACCACAACAGTACACAACGTAGCAATATAACAAATATACGTTGGCATTATAGGTAATTGAGCCTATAAACGCTAGTGCAAAATCTGGCAGTTAGACGGATGTTTACTATAGTAGAAACACCAATCGTAAGGCCTCTGACGCACCACCCACACCGACATTATCACAACCGATTTTGATGGAACAGTTGAAATGTGTATTAAATTACGCACTGATAGGATGAATTAGTCCTCGATCTCCAATGACACTTCACCCACACAACCTTGCCGTCTCACCGACAGCCCTCGATGCACACGCGACCATTTTCTCCGGACAGCTGTTTCGGTTCTTCTCTGATGACGCATTGAATATCACCGGTGTACAAGGACAAACCGTCATCAAAGTCGCACAAACACCTGATGCCATAATCACAAAGACATCGAGTCCAGATCCCGGAACACTGATCAACGACTTTTTCGCACTTGAAACCATCGACCTGGATAAACTTGCCTACCAATGGTCAAACATCCCACTGTTTAACGTCGCATGGCAAAATCAACCCGGCATTCGCATCACCAAACAAGACCCACACGAATGCATCTTCGCCTTTCTCTGCGCATCTGCCGCACCAATCAGCCGCATCTCGCAAATGCTGAACACCCTCGCACGCAACCACGGTACGCCACTAGCAACAGGCCTTCATGCCTTTCCAACCCTTGAGCAACTCCTCTCTATAACCGAAGCAGACCTGCGCTCCTATGGCTTTGGCTTCCGCGCACCACGCATCATCGCTGCCGCCAACTATTTCCACGCAAACAGCATCACACCAGCACACCTGGCCGCCCTTAATTACAACGACCTTGTAAGCACTCTCACCAAAATCGATGGCTGTGGACGGAAAATCGCCGACTGCATCGCACTCTTTGCCTTCCAGCACCATCACGCCGTACCCGTCGATACACACATCTGGAAAATCGCCCGTAACCACTTCGTCCCGCAGCTCGCAGACCTCTCCCTCACTCCGAAGACCTACCAGCTCGCCGTGGATGCCTTTCACGACCGTTTTGGCGACTACGCCGGATGGGCACAGCAAATCCTCTTCTACCAACAGGCCACGCGAAAGCCGAAATCTAACCCTTGACCTCTTCACCGATTCACACACACCACCGACGCACACCCGGTATCCCTGCCGCATAATAATCATCAACAGGCAACACGCCACTTAACGGCGCTGCCACAGGAGTCCCCAATGGCCACTTATCTCGGAATCGATATCGGAACCAGCGGCACCAAAGCCATCCTGCTCTCCGAAACAGGCACCGTCCTCGCCACCAACACACAGGAATACAGCCTCAGCACCCCAAAGCCACAGTGGGCTGAGCAATCCCCTGACCAGCAGTGGTGGCCCGCCGCCATCGAAAGCATCAAAGGCGTCTGCGCAGCTGCCGGAATCTCTCCAGCTGCCATCGATGCCGTTGGCCTCACCGGACAAATGCACGGCTCTGTCTTCCTCGATGCCTCTGACAACGTCATCCGGCCTGCACTCCTCTGGTGCGATGCCCGTACCGCCGATGAATGCGCGGAAATCACCGCCGCAGCAGGTGGTCAAAATGGTCTTTTCGATCTCCTCGGACAAAACATCGTCGCCTCGTTCACTCTCCCGAAAATACTCTGGCTGCGTAAACACGAACCTGAAAACTTTGCACGCCTTGCGACAGTCCTCTTGCCAAAGGACTACATCCGCTTCCTGCTCACCGGGAATAAACACAGCGAAATCTCAGATGCATCCGGGAGTGGCATCCTCGATGTACGTAACCGCACGTGGTCCAAACCACTCGCCGCTGCACTGGACATCGACCTCGCACTCTTTCCTCCACTGATCGAATCTCCCGCCATCGCCGGACACATCACCACCAGTGCCGCAGCCACAACCGGTCTCCGCGAAGGTATCCCCGTCGTCGGTGGCGCAGGTGACCAACCCGCAGGCGCAGTCGGCGCCGGCGTTGTCGGCCCCGGACAAGTGATGCTTTCCCTCGGTACATCCGCCGTCGTCTGGGCACACGCAGCCACCCCTGCAATCGACCCTGAGCTTCGCATCGGGACCTTCTGCTCCGCTGTCCCCGGCGAATGGGGCCTCATGGGCTGCATGCTCTCCGGCGGAGGAGCCCTCCGCTGGTACCGTGACACCTTCCAGCCTGCAGCGGACTACACCGCAATCACAACCGGCGCCGCAACCGCACCCGCCGGCTGCGAAGGCCTGATCTTCCTCCCATACCTCACGGGAGAACGTACGCCTTACGCTGACCCGGATGCCCGCGGCGTCTTCTTTGGCGCAACCCTACGCACAACGCAAGACTGGTTTGCCCGCGCTGTCCTCGAAGGCGTTGCCTACTCCGTAAACGATGCCACCGCTTTGCTGACATCGTTAGATGTTCCTATCAGCGAAGTCCGCGCCATCGGTGGCGGTGCTAAGAGCTCGCTCTGGCTGCAAATCATGGCGGATGTCACAAACCAAAAGCATGTCCTGCCAACCCTGGATGAAGGCCCTGCCGCAGGCGCCGCCATCCTCGCAGCCGTCGGGGCAGGGACATTTGCAAATGTCAAGGATGCCTGTGCAGCCCTTGTCGGGACCACTCCTGCGGCCGTACCTGGCCCGGATGCATCGACCTACGCAAAGTGGGCACCGCACTACCAGGCGCTCTACCCAGCACTTCAGGCAAGCTTCAAAGCCGTCGCTAGAACCGCCGCAGGAGCCTAACAGAAAATGGCAAGCCTCCCGAGACGCCTCATGGGCATCGAGACCGAATATGGCATCCACATCGA
>JBEDDQ010000047.1:0-2737 GCA_041176185.1 Armatimonadota bacterium
CGGTCTTTTCCGGCGTTGCGGTATCCGCAGGTGTGGGAATCGCAACTGGAAGTGGGACCTCAGACTTCGGCGCGAGGAGCCTGAGCTCCGTCGCACACTCATCCGCTTGTGACTTCGCCCGAATCCCAGCCGCTGCATCGCCGGTCTCAATAAATGTCAAGAGGCTTGTCGTAGCCTGCGCGAGGAGGTTGCCTGCGAGGACGCGTCGCCGATGCTGGATCAGAACGGCATCTCCGCCGGTTTTTGGCGCCGGAGCCAGCGTCAACATCGCGAGAAGCTGTGTCGCCCGCTGTGACAATGTTGTCGTTGCCTTATAAAACGTCTCTCGGTTCAGCGTTCCGGTTTCCCAAGCGCGGCGGTTGTTCTGGAGGCGGTCGACGGTTACATTGGCGAGGAGCGTAAAGATTGTGGTGCCGAATGCATGCCGGGGGCTGTCCTGCTCGATTGCCATCAGCTCACGGAGTGCCTCATCCATATCGGCACGGGATGCAACCAGCTGGGCAAAGCCAACCGCAGCGAGGACATTTGCCGGGTCTTTCTTCCTGATGATGCGATATTGGACCTCGGCGCCTGCAGCATCTTTGGTCTTTAGGAGCAGCTCAGCAAACTGGAGGCGTGTGACGGTGTCATCCGGTTTGTCGCGGAGTAGCTGCAGATAGGCATTTTTTGCGCCTTCCGGATCAGCGGATGCCACGAGACTGCGTGCAAGTATTGCACTGAACGCACTGTCTTCGTCGGCAGTCATAATTTTGACGATACGCCGTGCGCGGCGGACTTCTCCAGATGCCTGCTCGAGGCGTCCCGTGGATGCATATGCTTCGGCAAGAGCTAGGCGCGGTGCCGCGGCGAGAGGGGCGTGGTCGACAGCAAAGCGGAGGAGGTCAATCCCTTCAATAATTTGACCTTCAGCCACGAAGGTTCGTCCCTTTGTTGTGAGGGCCGCGGCTTCTGCAAGGGGATCCACTGGCTTTTCAACCGTCGCAGCCTTTTCCGTTTGCGGAGCAGCTTGCGGAGGCAGCAAATTCGGATCAACCGCTGCCATCCGGGCATCCTTAAGGTTTTCATTCAGAAACTTCAGTACCAGGCTGCGCGCGGCGCTAGCCCATGTACTTGGGAATGTTCCTTTGGAATTAACCAGGTCGGAGATGGTTGTATTGTCATCCGTCCCAAGCATCACGGATTGTTCCCAGCGCTTTTGAATCTTGCCTTTGGAAATGGTCAGGACGCTTAGGACCAGGCTTGGAGCATTGGGTGTATCCGTATTTGTGGTTTGGGTGATAATGGCCTTCTTGGGGTCTGCTTTGCCCTTTTGTGCTGCCTTTGCAACATTTTGGGTATTCGCATTGAAGGTCTGAACCTGATCACCAATGCCCTTGAGGCCTGAGAAGGTACCGTTGATGGCATTGACGCTGACGATGTGCGTGGCACCGTACATCGTGGCGATCTTGACCTTCTGCTCTTCGGTCAGCTCATCCTTGATGCCAGCCAGCTTGCTCTCGAGGACGGCTCGCTGGATTGCGGGCTGTTCCATATCGAAGAGAACTGCATCGACAGCTGCTTCATCATTCAAAATCGCACGGACTGCTTTTGCCGCGAGGTGAATGCGGTCCAAGTCACTGATTTTCTGCGTGTCAACGGTACCGGATGCAGGCACAACGGCATTTTGACCGCTTGGGATGACAAGGAGAACAGGTCGTGCTGGCGGAGCAGCGATGGCATTAAGGGGCCAAATCGCAACCCCCAGCATCAACAGTAAGACACTACGTCGTGAAATTCTATCCATCCCCAAGTGCCTCCAGTGCTGCTCTACACGCTGCAATACTCTGCTCTGCTGCCCGGCGCTGCGGACCTTCGGTCTGCTGAAGATACGCGGCAATTGCCTTGCGATAGTTCACCCGCGCTGCGCCACGGTCTCCAAGACGGTCATAGCAAAGTCCCATGCCCTGATAGCACGCACCGCCATCCGCTCCATCAGAGAGCGCCATACGGTACTGCTCAATCGCGCCGCCGTACTGTCCGCCGCGTTGGAGGCTAACAGCTTTCCCTAACGAGCTTGCGTCTGCATTTCCAGTCGATGAAGAGCCGGAGCCTCCGGACTTTGCGCCGCGCTTTGGCGGGTTGAGCTCGATACGGATGTAGCCCTGGTCATTTCCCTGCCCCTTGTCGGCGGGAGGGGAAACGGTTCCGCCATTGTTACCTGGTGGAGGACCTGCCTGAATCGGAGCATTCCCACCCTGTGATGGCGGTCCAGCTTGAATCGGGTTACCACGGTTTGTGTCACCACCGCCTTGTTGTTGATTACCAGTGCGCGGGTTGGCCTGTGGGATGGGGGTAAAGACTCCACTCCCGGATGCAGCAGCGGAACCAACAGAACCTGGATCTGGTAGGATGCGGCCCGGGTTTACGCCTTGCGTATCCGGCACGGGAACGGGCTGGCTTTCCGTCGTGGACGGGCGCGGCGCAACGGGAGCAAAAGGGTCGTTCCGGTTACCGGCCGGTGGTGGCATTAATGGACGCTGCACCGCGGGCGGAGCATAAATCGATGTCGGTTGTTGTTGCCCCTGCGGCGCGCCTTGCTGCTGGCTCGAACCCTGCATCGCATTTGCAGTGCTCCAAACCGGCTTTGCCGGAGTGCCATCGGTAGCGATGACTTTCTCGGGTCCATTATCACGATTGGCATTGATGATCGCTGCGCCTATCCCGGAAATCAGGGCCACGGTAGCGAGGCCCGCAACAG
>JBEDDQ010000048.1:0-2714 GCA_041176185.1 Armatimonadota bacterium
GTTAAACACACATCTACAATTTGGTTGGTCGGCAGCAGTGTTGCTTTTGGGGCCATCGCTGAGCTTCTTGAGTGGATGCATGAAGCCAATCCCGGCTTTGCTGGCATTACACCGGCTCATATTGCAATCGCATCCGGGTGCGCTGTCGTTCTGACATTCCCACCCACCTTGAAGAAAGCATGGCTTGCCCTTCGCGGCCGAACCATCACAATCTCACTCCTCGTTTCCATAGCCGTTCTAGGTGCGATCGCGATTGGGCAGTATCCGGAAGCTGCGATGGCGGTAAGCCTCTTTGCGCTCTCAGAAGCCATCGAGGCGGCGAGTCTGCGCAGAGCAGGAAACGCTATCAAGTCGCTCCTTTCATCTGCCCCGCAGACCTGTGAGGTTATTCAGTCGGACACAACTGTGATGACCGTCGCGACCAATCTCGTCGCAACCGGGGATCGCATCCGTATCCGACCAGGAGGGATGATTCCTCTGGATGGAACCATCATCGCAGGTATTTCCGAAGTGGATGCATCCGCCCTTACTGGAGAGCCCATTCCAGTAACCGTTACGACGGGAGATTCCGTCTCTGCAGGGACATCGAATACGACAGGCACCTTCATCATGGAGGTCACCGCTGCAGCAGGAAACACAACAATGGACCGTCTTATCCGGTCGGTTCGTGAAGCCGCGGGTGATCGGGCATCCACAGAGCGTCTCGTAGACCGCTTCGCCGCGATCTATACACCTGCCGTCGTGATCATGGCCTTTGTTCTTGGATGTATTGTTCCGCTTGTAACCGGGCAGCCTTTCATCCCATGGATTAGCAAGGCACTTGTCCTCCTCGTGATTGCGTGCCCGTGTGCCCTGGTTATTTCAACGCCTGTAACGGTTGTCAGCGCACTCACTGCCGCTGCGCGTGCTGGTGCACTAGTCCGCTCCGGCCGGGTTCTGGAGAGCATAGCGGCGGCAACGATGGTCGCGTTTGACAAAACCGGCACACTGACGACCGGGAAGCCCACCGTAACAGACATCGTGCCTCTGGTGGATGGCCTCTCCACCGATGATGCCCTTCACCTCGCAGCGAGTGTCAACTACCCGAGCGAACACCCAATCGGAGCAGCCATCGTCCAGCACTGTAGAACCCGCCATCAATGCACGCCAGACGAGCTTGATACGTTTGAGGCCCTGATTGGCCGCGGCGTTGCTGCATCAATCCGCGGACAAATGCACTTCATCGGTAGTCACCGCCTCGTCCACGACAAAGACCTCTGCGGAGACCATGTCGAAGCCGTCCTCGACCGCTTGGCCTCTGAGGGGAAGACATCGGTAGTCCTGATGTCCGATCGACAGGCACTCGCTGTTATCGCTGTTCAGGATGCGGTTCGCCCGGAGACACACTCAGCGCTCACACGGTGCACCGCGCTCGGCCTCAAAGCCGCGATGCTAACCGGTGATACATTCGCTGCTGCGAGCAGCCTGGCGAAAAGCCTTGGCATGGGGGATGTCCGCGCGGAGCTCCTTCCTCTAGAGAAGCAGGATGCCGTCAAGCAGTCACAACAAAGTGGAGAGGTTGTGGTGATGGTAGGGGATGGAATCAATGACAGCGCTGCATTGGCGCAGTCAAACATCGGGATGGCGATGTCGACTGCCGCGACGGCGGTCACCGTCGAAATCGCGGATGTTGCCCTGCTGAGACCCGATATTCGCCTGGTTCCGGAGCTCATCCACCTCAGTCGCCTTGTTCGTAGCACGCTCTGGTCAAACATCGCGATTGCACTTGCCTTCAAAGCCGTCTTCTTTGTCCTGGCATTACTGGGAGATGTTCAATTGTGGATGGCGGTCCTCGCCGATGTCGGTGCTGCGTTACTCGTTACACTCAATGGGTTACGCTTGCTAAACCAGAAACTTGGCGGAACAACACCTTAGGATTTGGCGGCACCCCGAACATTTACTACGCCGCCGTAGCGGCGGTCGCGCCGCTGAAACTCACGAAGCGTATCAACCAGCTGAGGTGTTCTGAAGTCTGGCCACCGGGTATCGACTACAACGATTTCCGCGTAGGCAATCTGCCAGAGCAGATAATTCGAAATGCGCATGTCTCCGGCAGTACGAACAAGCAAATCCGGGTCCGGTAAGCCGGCGGTGTAAAGTCCATCGCTGAAGACATCCGCATTAATGTCATCGATCGAAATCTCACCGCTCACAACCAGCGCCGCTGCCCGCTTTGTCGCACGCAAAATTTCATCCCGTGCACCGTAGTTCAGGCAGATGTTCAACACAAGACCTGTATTGGCCTTTGTCAACTCGATATGCCTTGCCAGCTCAGCCTGCAGCGCGGCCGGTAGCGTGGAAAGGTCACCACTAAACATCATTTTGACGTTGTTCGCGTGGAGCTCTAGCAGCTCACGCTTGGCGCCCTCGATAAAAAGGGACATTAAGCCGTCTGTTTCATCTTTTGGACGGCTCCAGTTCTCGGTGGAAAATGCATAGAGCGTCAACGCACCAATGCCAAAATCGCTTGCCGAACGGACTATCTCCCGAACGCTTTGATAGCCCTGATGATGACCGAGAAGACGCGGCATCCCGCGCTCACGCGCCCACCGACCGTTACCATCACAAATCATGGCGATATGCCGCGGAAGGCGATCCGGATCAATATCATCCGGAAGAATAGCAGGGGTTCGCTTGCTCATGTCAGATTAACTTTGCCGGGCAAAGTAATACTG
>JBEDDQ010000049.1:0-11287 GCA_041176185.1 Armatimonadota bacterium
GTCCCAAGTGCGGTTCTGCTCTCTGATCAGTGCAACTATCCAACGCACTAATCTTCTTCACGTCGAACTAAATCTATGTCGACATGTATGTTCTCTTGGTAGTTCAGAACTTCCAAAAGCTCTGCAGAACAGTCGATCGGGTGACGAGCGTGCGATTGGGGCCATCGAGAGGGTCAACCCGCGACAAAATAAATAACGCACGAAACGTGAGGTGTCTGCCTGCCGTGCGCTCGTATCCGATTGCTGATTCGAATTTCGACAACGGCTGGCTGCGGTAATCCCAACGCTTCACCGCTGCATAGAGGCCTTCTCGTGCTGAAATGCCCATGCGGCCATCCGTGTAGAACCCCCAAACCGGTGCATCTTCATCCGCTCCAAAGACGATTTCACCGCGGGCAGCATACTTACCGACAAAGTATTGGGCATCGGCTGCAAACCTTGACTTGACAATGGTTGGGCCGACTTCTGAACTCCCGGAGAGGAAATTTTGTGCGAATGGTCCGTTGTCTGGTAACCGACCAGTTAGCATCGACCCTCCTATTTGAATACGACCAGATTGCGTCAAGAAGTGACGGTCCAACCGGGCTGACAGTACGGTTTTGGTATACGCATGCTCTGCATTTGGCCCCGTGCCAGTTGTGATGCTGCCAGCGTAGTGAAAGGGGCCGAACTCTCCTTCGATCATCGCTCCTCGGTCAATACGAATACCCACGGATTCGCTGTAAAGGCTGCCAAAAGGATGCATCGATGTGTCATAAACAGCCGCTAGGCCAAATGGCAACACAAACTGTCCTGCGCGCGCCGTGGCTGAGGCTCCGGGAAGCTCGAAGCGATAGTAGCCATACAATTCAGATGCTGCGATGCGGTCGGTGGATGGCATCGATTCCCGCACCACCTGTAGGCGAATACCCCCTTGTTCATTGCCAGACTTGGGATTAGCTACGATGCCATCAACGGTAAGGCGTGCACCCTGAAGGGCATCCCCAGGGAGCGGAAAATGGCCATCCGTTGCTCTGAAGTCAAGCGACAGGTCTGTAAGGACATTAAACTTGCGCTTGAAGTACGGTGTCGGCGAAAACAAATCCGGGTGTCGTGTACTGGTTGCTGGAAATGCGAGGGACGGCTCCTCACGCTTGACAGCGGGTGGTGGGTAGAGAGCAAAGTAATTTGGGCGTTCAGGTGGGGGAGGCTCTGCAGATGCACCTACCGGCAGGCCAAAAGACATTAAAGCAAAGCCGATTACGGCGGATGACGCCGTTGCACCACGTGGTATGTTCACGGTGCAATAGACACTCAAACCGCTCCCGGGGTTTCAAACATCCTATAATCCTTCCAACGTGGTACACTGCCACGCCAAAATTAGCCGTACTCTCGGGAGGAAACCGATGCCAAAGCCCATCGTAGCAGTAGTTGGCCGACCGAATGTCGGCAAGTCCACGTTATTCAATCGCCTTACAGGGCGACGTATCGCAATCGTTGAAGATACTCCGGGTATTACCCGTGACCGTCTCTATGCGGATGGCGAATGGAATGGGCGTGAATATACCCTCATCGACACCGGTGGTATCTCGATGGATGCCGAAGACCCGATGCAGGCGCAGATTCGTATTCAGGCCGAAGTCGCGATGGAGGAAGCTGATGTTATCCTTATCGTTTGCGATGCGACCCAGGGCGTGACGCCAAACGATATCGAGCTTGCCGATCAGCTTCGCAGGGCGCAGGGAACTCCGATGTTCCTTGCAATTAACAAAGCTGACAACCTAAAGCGCGCTCAGGATTCCACTGAGTTTTACTCACTCGGACTCGGCGAGATTTACCCTATTAGTGCTCTCGGAGGACGCGGCGTTGCGGACTTGCTCGATGACATCGTTGCGGCATTCCCTCCGATGGTTCCTGAGCCACAGTTCGAACATGATGTCGTTCGGATAGCTCTCGTAGGACGGCCAAATGTTGGCAAGTCATCGATGCTGAATGCGATTCTTGGTGAAGACCGTGCGATTGTCAGTCCTGTTGCAGGTACTACACGCGATGCGGTTGACACTCCATTTGAATGGGATGGGCGCAAGATTGTTCTTGTTGACACCGCAGGTATCCGTCGCGCTGGAAAGATCCAAGGCACTGTCGAATACTACTCGGTGCTCCGGGCAACGCGCGCGATTGAACGCTGCGATGTCGCAATCACGGTCATAGACAGTATCGAAGGTCTGCTGGATGGAGATAAGCGTGTCGCTGGTTTTGCGCACGAAGAAGGTAAAGCAGCCGTTATTGCCATCAACAAGTGGGACCTTGGCCGTGCGAAAGCCATGGCGACATATCCACAAAAAGCTCCAATGACGGCTGTAACGCAACACATCCGCGATGAAATGCCCTATGTCAGCTACGCACCCGTAGCCTTCTGCTCTGCAAAAGCTCAGAGTGGTATCGGACCGCTGATTGAAGCCTGCCTTGATGCAGCCGATGCGAATGCGATGCGTATTACGACTGGTGAGCTGAATCGCATTTTCCGTGATGCTGTGGATGCGCGGCCTACAAGCCACAAGGGACGGCCGCTCAAGCTGCGCTACGCAACCATGGTCTCGGTCAAGCCTCCGACGATTATCCTCAAGGTGAATGATCCTGAAAGCCTTCACTTTACATACTTGCGCTACTTGGAAAATCAGCTTCGTAAGCATGTCGCTTTTGAAGGGACGCCTGTCAAGATCATTCCACGCCGCTCGGATGGCAAGGACGAAGATTAATGTGCAGATGGGGGATTATTCATACTAATGACTTTCATGACCGGCTGTCCCCCAATGCTGCCTCCCGTCTCGTCGAACTCGTACAAAACTGTGACGTCCCGCATGTGGTTTTGGATGCAGGAGATTGCATCAAAGCGGGTAACCTTGGAGCGAGTATAGGACAGGAACGTATCTGGGACGTGATGCGTAGCGTTGGCTACGATGCGATTACTATCGGTAATCGGGAAACGCATCCCTTGCTTTCCGTGGTTCGTGGCAAGCTCTCTGGAACTCCATGCCCGATTCTTTCGGCAAATCAGGTTGCTAAGTCTGGCGCCCCTGACCTACCGTTTACTACGCATATTTGTGTTGAACGCGCAGGGCTTACAATCGGAATCATTGGCGTGACAATCCCAATGGTGACGAGACGTTCGAAAATGTCGATAGCGTGGGATACCGTTTTTGAACCGCCCATCGACACGGTCAAAAACCTCGTACAGACTCTACGCCCACAGGTAGATGTTCTCATTGCACTGACGCACATTGGAATTGCAGACGACCGAGCCTTGGCGACCTCTGTTCCAGAGCTGGATATTATCGTCAGCGGGCATTCTCACCGTTTACACACCGAGCCAGAAGTCGTCAATGGCATTCCGATTCTCCAGGCGGGTTCCTTCGGACGCTTTGCCGGCGTCGCAACCCTGGATGGTCCGAAGCTTGTGGATTATTCGATGATTGCATTGGATGGTACAGAATGAGTATGGGGTGGGCTGAGACAACGCTTTCATGTTGTGTATGTGGTACACGAGGGGCCAAATACTGGCGTAGAGCGGGCGATCACCTTCTCGGTGGGCCACGTTGCTTTCATGCCGTCAAGTGCACACGCTGTGGGACTGTACGACTAGATCCACGCCCATCGCCAGAAATAATGGCAAAGCACTACGCACCAGTAACCTATGCCCGTGCGGAAGGGGATGCTGTCGAAAGTGGCTTGAACACCCGTCTACAGTATGCTGCTGATCACGTTGCCAAGCGAATCGTCAAAGCGGCTGACCGATCGAGCGGTAGCTTTCTTGATGTTGGATGCGGGGATGGCCGTGTGATGGCCGCAATGCAGAACGCAGGCTTTGATGTCTATGGAATTGAAACAGATGCCGTAGCTGCTGAGCTCACATATGGACGAACCGGTGTAAGGCCGTTCATTGGTGACTTACACGCTTATAATTGTGCCGATCGCTTCGATGTGATTTCGTTTATCCATTGTCTGGAGCATGTAAGTAACCCGCGCAAAGATTTGGAGCGTGCTTTTAGCCTCCTAAAGCCCGGCGGAATTCTGTACATCGCCGTACCAAATGCCGGCTCACTTGAATCGAGTCTCTTTGGCTCATGCTGGTATGCGCTGGATCTCCCACGACACTTCTGGGGCTTCAACCCGCGCTCTCTCCAGCGAATCATCGAGGAATCCGGCTTTCACCTTACTGATACGCATTTCCAACCGCTGGTTAATAGCCTCCAGTCTCTCCGCTACGCCATGCGGGCGTTGTCTGGCAAACCGCTCGGTGACAACGAGGATCCTGGTTCTGGGGTTGCAGACAAAGATGGAAGCTTACGGACGAAACTATTTATCGGACAGCAGCGCGTTTCTGACATGCTTGGCAATGTGTTGCAAGGTGAAGTGATGGAGTTTGCAGCGCAGAAGCCTGCATAGGCACCGGATGCACAGCCAATGATACTGATAAGTCTTATCGCAATCCTGACATGGTCACTTTCGGCAATCGGGGTTGGTCGCTTGCTTGTTCCAAGCTGGACATGGAGACCCTTCGAACGCAATGCAATCGCGTGGACGGTCGGCACTGGAATCCTTCCGCTTGGCGTCCTGTTTCTAGGACTTGCGGGCCTGGCACGACCGATGGCAATCTGGGGGGTAATCTGTGCCGCAGGTGTCCTGTCATGGCTCATTGGGTTGACAAAGGAAAAGCCAACGCTGTTGCTTAAGCTTCCTAAGCTCAGTCTACAAGGCTGCCTGGTCATCGCAACGTGCCTGCTTGTTACCGTTAGCGCAGGCATCGCTGCAGCAGCTCCTCCTGGAACGCTTGAATGGGACACGCTTTCCTATCACTTTGCCGTGCCAAAGACCTGGCTTCGTGCAGGCAGAATATTCTTCGTCCCTTACGATCATCACTCGAATTTTCCGTTTACGATGCAGCTTGGTTACATGGCAATGCTGTCTGCTGGTAGCGAAGCCGCTGCAAAGTGGTTGCATACGCTTAGCGGCCTTGCACTTGCAGTAAGCGTTTACGCCACGACAAGACGCTTGCTTCCAGATAGCAAGTTCGCTCCGCTTGTTGCTGTAGGGACACTGTTGTCGACCCCAATGGTTTTTTGGGAGATGACGGTCGCTTACGTTGACATCGCGACGACGCTTTTCACCTGGATGTCCCTTTCGATCCTCCTGGTTTTGGTCAAGACGGAAGGGGAGACTTCACCGACCCAGACAGAACGATTACGAATGCTTATCCTGAGTGGAGTGCTCATGGGATGCGCTCTCGGGACGAAAATGACGGTCTTATTGTTCTGGGGGATGATCTTAGTTGGGATGCTGGCATACGGAGTTATCATCCGGAAAACACAGATTCCCACCGCAATCGGTCATGCGTCCCTCTGGGGATCACTGGGGTTGATTGTAGGCAGTCCCTGGTACATAAAGACTTTTCTCTACACCGGGAACCCTGTCTATCCATACTTCTATCAGATTTTTGGCGGCAAGTACTGGACTGCTGAGCATGCCGCCCGCTATACGGCCGATCAGGCAGCGTTTGGTCTTGGCAAGAAGCCTGTCGATGCGCTGCTTGCTCCATGGAACTTGGTGAACGAGGCGCTACTTATTGGACAGAAACCTTGGATCTTTACGGAATATGTGCAGTTTGGGCTCGCTCCAACACTTGTTATCGCCCTCGTAGGGTTGTTTTGGGTTACGCCAAAGCTCTCACGGGAAGCGATTGCTATCCTCCTTTTCGGTCTTGGCATTGGTGCAAGCTGGTTTGTTTTGATGCAGCAAACTAGGTATCTGCTACCTGGACTGCCATGTGCTGCAGTACTAACCGCAGTCGTATTTGTTTCCTCGTCAAAGCCGGTTCGTGCATGTTTATCCGCCATCCTTGGTATCTGTTTTCTTTGGACACTCTCCGTTGGCATGCCTCTACTAAATGACGGACTGAACACCGTGACATCGCGGCAGTCTCGAGAGGACCAGATTTTTCGTCGCCTGGGACCATTGGGCAGAGCTTCAATATGGATTAATCAAAACACTCCTATTGATGCTAAGGTGGCTCTGTTCGATGAGGTTCGGGGATATTACATCGATCGACAGGTTCTTTGGGCGGAGCCGAACCACGCGGATGGACTCCTTCCATGGACATCATTTGCGGATTCAGCTGACCTTGCACGTGAGTTGAAGAAACGGGGTTACACCGTCATCCTGATTAATCAAGCCAATCGCGGCGCTGACAAAGGGTCTGTCTCTGGTGGATGGCGTGGACTCGTTGAAGGCGCGGTTAACACAGGACAATTCACTCCGTTAGCAAGCTTTGGAAGGGAAGGGCAGGAAACCGTTGTCTATGGCATCAACATCCAATAAGCAAATCCCGACACACGTTGTTCTTGGTGTGTTGGCGTTTCTCGCATCCATCCTGTTTTCAGTAATGGTTCCATTTGGCAATAACCCTGATGAAGCAGCTCACTGGGATAACATTCGCCTAATAAGCACAACAAAGAGCCTGCCCGTATTTGTGCCTCCTGCCGGACGCGCCGAGCTGACGGCTACCGTGCGGTCGTCCATTGAACGTGCAGCTGGAATGTCAGAGCTTCCCGATGGCGCACTCAGCCGGGATGAATCCCACCAGCCCCCGTTGTACTACATCGTCTCAGCAATACTACGCACTCTCGGTGGTGACTACCTGACGATTCGGATCCTGTCAGCGGTCTTTGCCGGACTAACGGTTGCGTATTGTTGCTGGTGGGTGGGAACACAGCTGGGGGATAGTTTTGTTCGTCCAGTTGGAGCGTTTCTCTGTGTGCTTCCTGTACAGGCACAGCTCGGTGGTGCCGTCTCAAACGATGCGCTGACCCACCTGTTGTGCGCGGTCATCATCGGGGAAGTAATCACAGCTATCAAAAACGCGGTTGTAAACCCCCGTTCGCTTGTCCTGTTGACGGTTGCGATTACCGCAGGTCTCTATACAAAACTCACGGTGCTGCAGCTGCTACCGTGGATGCTAATCGTTGCTGTCGCGTGGAAAGCGAAAACCACTGGGCTGACAATCAAATTTTGCAGCCAGCTTGGTAGCGTTATTGTGGTTGCGGTCCTGCTTACATCTCCAATGTGGCTTCGGAACTTAAGCATTTACGGTGACCCCTTGGCTCGAACGATTTACAAGGCAACCGGACCAAACTTCAGCCCTGCCGACATTGAAAAACTTGCCGGGTGGACACACGCCGATTATCTTCGTCAAGTCGGTGTACGCTCTGTGGCGTCCTTTTGGTACTTTATCCATCCAAACACACCACTTAGCAGGTTCGCCGGAGAGCCATTGCCTTTTGCTGCAATCCTTGCCGTCATCGCTCCGGCAATGGTCGGAATAATAAAGTCGTTCCGCGATCCTGAGAATCGCCATCAAGTGCCACTGTTGACGACACTTATATTGGTTCCAGTGGTGATCCTCCCGTTTTACTTCGCGTTTATATCGCAGGTTTTTCAGGCACAAGGCCGTTATTTTCTCCCGGCATTGTTACCAATCGCCGTCCTAACCATCGCTGGTTGGAAGAGGCTGTCAACGCAGGCATGGATTGCCTATATTCCGTGCACAATCTTGGGACTATTGCTTATAAAGCAGCTACTGGGCGGAGGATTTGCATCGCAATGAAGCTACGAAGTCAGTACTTGATGCCGATTCTGATTTGCGTTTACATCGCGATTGGTTCGATATGGTTGCAGGTCACGCCTCTCCAAGGCATCGAGCTCCCGGATAACGTTCCGGCATCACTGGCAGGTGAAACCCGCACATACGGTCTGGGACCGGATGAAAAAGAGCATCAACTCTATATCGAATCGCTTGCGAGCGGAAAGGGTATCCCCAAGCCATCCCCGGATAAGCGGAGTGATCCTGAACAATACGTCTCCTATCAGGCGCAACACCCACCGCTATTTTATGTTGTCGCTTCGCTACCTTGGAAGCTCATGATGGGAGTGACCAAAGCGACCCGTATTTTGACCATTCGCTGGATATGCTTGTTGCTTGGAGCAGTGACCGTCTGGTTTTCGTTTTGTATCGCAAGGATGGCATTTGTATCGGATGTAGCCGGCATCATTTGTGCTTCGGTGGTTGCCTTTACACCGATGTTTGGTCATATGCATGGCAACATCTCCAATGAGCCAATGGCGATGGCACTCGTCGCGGCAGCATTGTATGCGGGACTTAAGGCAAGACAAGCGCAGCTACCAATTCTCTACATCGTCGCGGGAATCCTGTTTGGCCTAGCGATGGTAACGCGTCTCACCGCTGGTATCTGGTTACCTGGGCTTCTTATTGTGTCGCTGTCCCGGAAGTCTTGGTTGAAACATGGCATGCTCCTGATACCGGGTATCGTGCTTCCTGTTTTCTTGTGGATGATTACCAATCAACTTACCCTCGGCTCACCGCTGATTCGGACCTTTCATAGGCCGTTGCTTGATGCCTCTCATTCGATTAGCCAGCTGATGTCAACGGGCATACAAGTCCCTGGAGCAGGTGTGACGCTGAGCGCGCCAATCATCCTTCTGTGGGTCGGGGGTTGTGCATCCATACCGATGTGGTTAATGCAGTTTCATATGGGATTGGATCTTGTTACTTGGTCCAGCCTCAGTATCTTGACGTTTATCGCTATTCTCCTGATTAATCTTGACCAGTTCAGTAAAGCCAGACGCGGCATAAGCAAAGATACGCCAAACGACTCGATTCTGGTTCGGGTGGCTGGTCTCGCGGCAATCATGTTGGCTGTATTTGGTCTCCTACAACAGCTTTTGTACTCGGACTGGGATGTCGTATTTTCAACTGGACGCTATTCCATTGCAGCTGCACTTGGAGGCGCGTTGCTCGTTTGCGGTGCCATTCAGCGCATTTCCAACCGGAAAGCCTCGATGGTCGTTGCCGTATCACTAATCTTGGTGATGATCACATTCGATGTTTACAGCGCTGGGACAGTGCGAGCTTTCTACCGGGACAAACCGACTCAGGATGCAGTTCAGTATGTAGAGAAGGCCAGTTAGGGCAACTGGACTATCTGGCTTGCGGGGACTTTGGCTTCGCTTGCGGATTTGGGTCGATTGACTTGATTACACTGGTTGCTTGCGCCCCTGGATAGGCGATTGAGACTTTACTTGTTCCGGCCCGCAAAATACGTAGCCGGCCGCCTTGGTCCACAAACACTCCCTTGCCATCCGTTCCCCAAATGCCGGTTTCAGCCGGGCGTCCACTACTGTCTTTGAGGTCCTGAGAATCGCCAATCTTTGCCTGGTTACCCGGGATACCTGTTATTGAAAAGGAATCCGGCAGACCCATTGGAGGTTCCCCAGTAACGATAAGAGCATCGGCAACGGGGCGCTGGCTACCATCTGATGGTGAGTTCACGACGAGATTACGCGCAACGGCTACGGTGCTTCCGCCACCATCCAGATTCAGACCCTGTGATGCTCCGTTCGCAATCAAAATGCCCGCGAGCTCCGCAAGCGTCGCACCGCGACTAAGCTCAGCTTGACGACCATCGACGGTCACCAGAATGACACTGCCATCCGGGCGAATACCGACCGCCGTACGTGGGTGCCGAACCGAGCTGAAAGACTCAGACATCTTTTCCTGCTTGTTCCGTACATCCACTTTTCCATTTGTCAATATCCGCGGCGCACCCGTAACTGCATCGCTGATTTCTCCAGCTTGTGGTGCATCTGGATCGATCGGCTGAAGCTCGCAGGTAACCGTCGCGGTAGTGCCATCCGTGATAACGGGCCTAAGCAGATCGTAGGCTTGCTGACTTACTGCGATGGCAACGCGTGTTGGTGACAAATCCACCTGTGGGACCTTGTCTGTCAATGTGACTGCTGCGGTAAGCGTTCCGATGTGCAATGAACCATCGGGGACATCAAGTAGTAGCCAGTAGCGGTTGTCAAGCTTTACCGTTTGCGGGCCGAACTGGGATGTATAGGCGATATTCTCTGCCATTGCATCCGGCTTACGGTTAAGCCCACTAAGCGGAAGGGTAAGCCCGGCGATAGTTATCGTGCCTTTGAACGTATAGGCAGCGATCGCATACGATCCGTTTTTTAGTCGAAGGAACGATGAGCGGTTTTTTGTCGGCTCTGTGATGAGGTTGCCATCCTCCATGTGGAGGCCGATGGGATTACCGGCAAATGGAAAGAACCCGGCATTGACCGCCGCAAGAGCCTTTCGCCGTGCTGCAAGCTTCGTAACAACTTCGCGTCCAAATGTGGCATCCGTATCCCAGACTGTGTCGCCTGCAAGTGCCGCACTGATCCGGACGCCTAGAGTTTGCGTAGCAACGTCAAATATGTGGACAGCCAGCGGTCCACTTGGGTGGTCTATCGGATACAGGTCTTGCTTGAATGTCACTCCTGAAGCAAGAATTCGCTCATAGTGTAGGGCTTCAGGTGCCCAGGCACGCGCAGCCGTTCCCAACGCTGCCATCAAAATGAGGGTGGTACGGCCAATCATATACTTATCCATTTGTGCCTCCGATGAATGCAAGCGTACACGCAACCGCTTTTGGAGCAAGGGCGAGACTCAAATGGTCCGTTCCATCAATGATGGTCACTTCCGAAGGGCTTATGGCATCAATGAGGTGTGTGGATGTCGGCATAAAGGCATCGCGCTCAGCAAGAATCAGCTGAGTTGGTACGGTAAGGGGGCGACGCTCCACAATACGACCCGGCCATCCACCGGTTCTCATCATCGCTGCGAGCGCGTCAAGGTCATTCTGACCCCGCTCGGCAAACGCACGAAATGTTCGTCCGATCGCGGATGAAATCAAATCGGGTCTCGATGTTGAAAGGGCATCCGCAATCCACATCGGTTCCATCGGAGGCGGATACGTGTCAATGACCTTGTCCCCGACGCCAATCAGGGTTAGCGACTTGCATTTCTCTGGATGAAGCATCGCATATTGCAGCGCCACGGCAGCGCCCATCGAAAATCCGATTACGTGGACCTGTTCTGCTTCGAGCTCTGTTAATCCGCATTCGATGTCATTTATGTGTACGAGTGGGAAGTACGCTCCATGTACATGAGGTTTGTCGCTCTGGCCGTGCCCTCGGAGGTCTGGACCAAAAGGTGAATAACCCGCACCAACCAGTGCGCGAACCCAGCCGGCACCATACCAATTCCGGCGGAAGCTGCTTGAAAATCCGTGGATGCACAGCGTATCAGGAGGGGTAGTTCCAGCCTGTTGCCAATGTATGGAGATGCCGTCGGAATTGACAAACGAAGATGTCAGTTTAATGGAGTCAGACACGATTGTCAGTA
>JBEDDQ010000050.1:0-3295 GCA_041176185.1 Armatimonadota bacterium
GGTTGGATATTGAGTATCGCGATTCGTCGCAATAAAGGTTTTCGTCCGCAGGATGACCTGCTGTGCACGAAGCAACGTTTCGTACGTAAAACCTTTGTCAAGCCCGGCAACGACGCCTTCGCAGGTTTCATCCATGGTCGATGGACTATCCCGTGTGATGACAGTAATCCCCACAGCATGCAGCTCATCCACAAGTCCGCCACCACCAACCACGAAGACCGTCTTGATGTCTGTGGTTGCTGCCATCCAGGATGCCGTTGCGCTGGCACTGGTGACAATTTCATCCGGGTTAACAGCGATACCAAAGCCACCGAGTTTTTCAGCATAGAAGTGGCGCGTTTGCGTTGAGTTATTTGTAAGGTAACGCACGATGGTTCCAGCTTGCTTAAGCCGTTCCACAGCGGGAGGAGCATCAGCTAGCGGTGTATTCCCAAGAAACAACACGCCATCCATATCGAAAACAACTAAGCGGTACATGCCTAAAAAGTATCATAACCATCACGATTGGTCCGTGAATGTAGCTATCACACGGGGATTTCAACGCCTTACAGTAACCATGAGTTTTCTGTATTTACGGAAAGTAGGTTGTTTGCCTGCATCGATACTCCCGGTTTGTCGATGCTTACGAAAGCATCAATCGCCAGTGCACCAGCCTCCAAGTTCACACGCATCAAGGTTACATGTACCGTATAATGTCACGTGCAAAGGGTTGTGTTTAAGTGATAAGCAAATTGCGGGATGCCGCGGTTGCTCGTCCTGGGCTTGTGCAGCTTGGTAAGTTTTTGATTGTAGGGGCATCTTCGTTTGTCATCGATGCCGGTTCCTTCAACATCCTTTTTTACAAGCTTCACCTTCCACTACTCCTAGCCAAAACAATCACGTTCATGTTTGGAGTGACCAACGGGTTTATTTGGAACCGTCGTTGGACCTTTCGTGGACGTGTTGGTACTGCGGCAAAGCAGTATCCGAAATTCGTCTTGACCAACATGGTCGGCTTGGCTTTGAACCTGACCATCATGTCTGGCACATTGGTTTTGGCAGCACGTGCCGGGTTTGCGCACGGCGACTTTAATCCGTCGCAGGTACCCGGTATGTTGTTGACTGCAGAGGGCCGAAAAGCCTTCGACCCATTGGTTGTTTTTGCAGCTTTGGTAGTAGCAACAGTTTTTGTGACGGCTTGGAACTTCACGGCAGCGCGCCTGATTACATTCCGGGACCAGTCGTAACCGATTCGCACATAGTGCAGAGGAGCCATTTTGGTATCCAAAGAAATCATCGTAAATGGTGATCCGCGGGAAACCCGGATTGCCGTCCGTGAAGACGGAAGACTCGTAGAATTACACATCGAGCGCGGCGAGCGTGTCGTTGGTAGCATTTTCAAAGGCCGCGTGGACAACGTGGTCGCCGGACAGGATGCGGCATTTGTCGACATCGGTCTGGAGCGAAACGCTTACCTTGCTGCGGGAGATATTGTTTCGCCTGGCGACCTCGATGAAGATGATTCGTTCGATCGTCGTGGACGTCGCCCACGCCCTACTGTGCCCATCAAAAATCTGGTTCGTCGCAATCAGGAAGTGTTGGTACAGGTTATCAAGGGTCCACGTGGCACCAAGGGTTCGCGCGTTTCGACGCGAATCTCCCTTCCGGGACGCTACCTGGTCTTCATGCCAGATGAAAACTCCACGGGTGTTTCGCGCAAAATCGATGACCCAAAAGAGCGTGATCGTCTAAAGCGCATTGTCGAAGGAATTCGGCATCCGGGCTATGGACTGATTGTCCGAACAGAAGCCGAAGGCAAGACCGAGCGCGAGCTGCGGCAGGACCTTGAGTATCTTGAGCAAACCTGGGCAACGGTCAAGCAATCTGCTGATTCTGTACGCGCGCCGGCATTGGTCTACCAGGACCTTACGTTGTTGTTCCGGATTCTGCGTGATGCGTTCGGCTCCGATGTCGACCGCTTGATTCTTGATAATCCTGAAGACTACAAAAAGGCACATGAGCTGCTTGATTTCTTCGGGCCATCCCTCAAGGACCGAGTTGTCCTCTTTGATTCGCATATTCCAATCTTCGATCACTTCCATATCGAACAGGAAATGAATCAACAGCTGCGACGCAGGGTCCCACTTAAGTCCGGTGGCTACCTGATTATCGATCAGACAGAAGCACTTGTCGCCATCGATGTCAACTCAGGTAAGTTTGGTGGAAAAACCGAAGGTCTATCCGACACAATCGTTCAGACCAACCTTGAAGCCGTCAATGAGATTGCCCGACAGCTGCGCTTGCGCGACATGGGTGGCATTCTAGTCCTCGACCTCATCGACATGAACAACGCCACAGACCGCCGCAAGGTGGAAGTGGCGCTGGAAGCTGCCTTCAAGACCGACAAAAACCGCTGCAAAGTCAGTCACATCTCGCCACTTGGCCTGATTGAAATGACACGAAAACGCACCGGCGAAACGGTCAATGAGCAAATGGATGTCCCTTGTCCATACTGCTCCGGTAGCGGACGTGTTCAGTCTCCTGAGTCCGTTGCCTTCACGATTCAACGAGAGATTCGCCGCCAAGCGAAGACAAACACAGCCGAAGCCTTCCATATCACCTGCCACCCATTGGTGGCGGCTGCACTGGTCGGGGATGGCGGTGATGACATCGAGCAGCTAGAGCACTTTATTGAGCGCGGCGTCTACATCCGATCAACAACCGACATCCACATGGAGAAGTTTGATATCCAACCTGGCTCCATGGATGACTTCGACCGCAGACTGGCCACGTTCCGTACAGGCCAAACCGTTGATGCACGCATTGTCAGCGTTGGTGACACGCCAACATCGACGGCTGCAGGCATCACTGAAACCGGTCTCGTAATTCACTTCCAACAAGGAAGCCGCCAGCTTGGACAGTCAGTGCGCCTCAAGGTGACTGGAACCGGACGCTCATCTGCAACCGGAGAGATTCTTAACCGCGATCGTACCAATGACAATCAACCTCGACCACATGTCGCCCCGACATCAGAAGGTGCGATGACATCACGTCCATCTGATGGCCAGAATCGCCGACGCCGCCGCCGCGGACCACGGGAAAACGGTTAGTCATTTCACAACCGAAAAGCGAAACGTCAAAACCCGGGCTTGACACCCGGGTTTTTTCTTATTCTGACAACAACGGTGCAAGCCGCCGATCCCCGCTAAACCACCCGGCGAATGCATCGCGAACTTTACCATCCGAGCCCGTAACGATAACCGTCGGGTACGCATCGCAGCCGAGGACCCTACGGGCGTTCATCCCGGTTTCTGTC
>JBEDDQ010000051.1:0-4843 GCA_041176185.1 Armatimonadota bacterium
GCTCCGGGTAAAACAGGATGACAATCGCAACTGGTCCAAGAGGCACGAATTGGCGGAGAATCCACGCGAGCGTGATGAGGCCAATCCGTTCCGCAGTTAGAAGGAGCAGAAAAAAGATGCCAAGTCCAATAAGAATTGGCCACGCTCTGCGGCCTTTTGCGAGCAAAATGACCCGGTACAACACGTACCAAACCAGCAAGATATCGACGATGGTGAGTAACCATGTCTGTGTGATGCGTATACTTGGAAGGAGAGCTGCTGGATTCACGATTCTGCTGTCCTAAGTATATGGCAAAGCGGTTGGGCTTGTGGGGGAACAATGGTAACGCGACGGATTTACTGTGACTATGCGGCGAGTACTCCTATCGCACCGGATGTGTCCTTGGCGATGCGTACCTTTCTTGAATCTCACGGCGCTGGTAACGCAAGTTCACTTCATTATGATGGACGTGCCCTGCGGGAACGGTTGGATGGTGCACGTGATCAGGTTGCCGCTCTGCTCGGCTGTGACTTCAAAGATGTACTTTTCACTAGTGGAGGAACGGAGTCAGATAACCTTGCCATCATCGGGGCGATTCTATCAAGACGGGAAACCGGACGAAACGGCATTGTTGTCGGAGCGAGTGAACACCATGCCGTAGTGGATGCGGCCCACTTTGCAGCGCGGTTTTTAGGAGCGGATGTCCGCATCGCGCACGTAGACGAAGCTGCTCGTGTAGATGTGGAGCACTTAAAATCGCTGGTTGATGACCGTACTGCCATTGTCTCCATCCAACATGCGAACAATGAAATAGGTAGCATTCAACCCGTTCAGGACATTGCCGCAGTCGCCCATGCCTGTGGGGCTTGGTTTCATTGTGATGCGGTGCAAACGCCGATCACGGTTCCGTTCACAGTCGCAGATCTGGATGCTGACCTGGTGACGATATCGAGCCACAAAATATACGGTCCTGTAGGTGCTGGGGGCCTTTACTCCCGTGTACCAATCCAGCCGACCCAAGTTGGTGGAACTCAGGAAAGGGGCTTACGTGCTGGGAGCGAAAATGTACTCGGTGCAATAGGCTTTGGAGTGGCTGCGGGTGTGGAAATCGCTCGAAGGAGTGCAGGTCGTATTGACATCCAAGCGGTGGCCGAAAGCGTCCATGACCTCCGGCTTCGGCTGATGGAGTTTAAAGGCGTAACCATCAATACTCCTTTGGAGGATGCCATCTCTACAACCATGCACATAAGTATCGCCGGATGTTCAACAGAAGACATCTTGATGCTTTTGGACCGTAAGGGGATATCGGCAAGCGGTGGATCTGCCTGTGCTAGCGGAGCAGTGGAACCTAGCCATGTCATAAAAGCATGTGGCTGGTCAAATGAGCGTCAAAATGGCGCACTCCGGTTGTCGTTTGGCATCGGGACGACCGCCGATGACATCCGTTACGTCGCAGATGTCATTGGTTTGATCGCTGATAAAGGGTAACTTAGCCGAGCACCATTTGCATACGCAAGGGCTGGCATCGCTGGCTTTCCAGGTGGCTGAAGCACCGTGATGACATAATCACTGGACTGCGTCGCAACAATCAACCCGGCCTTGCAGATTCCTGTGACGGTACCTGCCGGCGCGGTGCTGTGATCATCTGTTGGATAGCCGGCGTGGATTTTCACGAGCTTGTCGCCAATCGTAACAGATGTCCCAGGCCGCTTAGCGAAGGCTCGTACCTGCCGGTCTATTTGACTACTGGTGGATGTCGCAAAGTCTAGAAAGCCATCCTCACGCGTCAACATGTGCGCATAACAGGCATTCTCGTGCTCTTGGACGCGTTCAGCGATGGTCGATTCATGCAGACTTCGAAGTGTTTGCAGCATCAATGGGGCGCCGAGCTCCGCCAATTCGGTTTCAAGCAATTCGGCATCGTGATGCGGGAGAATTTCAACGACCTCTTCAAGCAGAATCACACCGGTGTCAAGGGTCTTTTCCATTCGCATCGTAGCGACGCCAGTGTGTGTATCACCGGATGCTAACGCTCTGTGGATTGGGGCAGCGCCGCGCCATCGTGGGAGAAGCGATGCATGAAGGTTGATGCCACCGTGGGGGGCTGCGTTCAGTATCTTCGTCGAAAGGATTTGTCCGTAACTAACGACAACCAACGCATCTGCATTCACGCCAATAACCTGATCCGTGATGTGGCGTAACCGTTCTGGTGTTTGTAGCGGTAACCCGAGCTCGGCTGCAGTGGCCGATACTGGCGATGGAGTCAATTTCATCCCACGCCCCGATGGTCGATCCGGCTGTGAGACAACCAACGCGATTTCCATATCCGGCGCCTGCGCAAGAAGCTTGAGCGTTGGTACAGCAAATGGACTCGTGCCCATAAAAACGACTCGCACGTGCTAGAAGTCATTCTCGTGGTCATCGGGTGAGATGATTCGGATGTCTTCACCAGCTGCGCGGTCGGTAATCAGGATGCCATCGAGGTGATCTATCTCGTGGCACAAAATGCGGGCTTCGAGCTCTGTAGCACGAATGAAGATCTCGTTGCCGTTGATGTCCTGGGCCTTGACGGAAATGACATTTGGGCGTCGGATGCGGGCTTTGATACGCGGAAGCGATAAACATCCCTCGCTTGGCTCGAACTGCTCGCCACGCTGTTTTACAATCACAGGGTTGACGACAACCGTCGGACCATTACCTGCATCATAAATGAGGAATCGCTTGCTGATACCAACCTGAGGTGCGGCAAGGCCGCAACCGTGAGCGCGGTACATCCTGGGAACCATACTCAGAGCAGTTTCCTTGAATGAAGCATCAAATTCGGTGACAGGGTCGGCAATGCGCTTAAGAAGCTCCCAACCCGGTGTCTCATCAACTTTCAGTATTCCCGTGTCATCAAATGGCACATCGTAAGGGTCAGAGGATGCAGATTTCGTGCTCCTGACGCGGTTCGTAGCTTCTCCCATATCGCCTAAAATAATACCACCGCGGGTGTGTCAGGAGCGTATACTGGCGATGGCTGATGCCAAGAAACATGCGGTTTGGAGTGTCGATGTTATGGACTGTCAAGTGGTTTGGAGTCAGGTGGCCCCCATTGCGAAGCGTGCAGCGCTCGCACCAGCTTTTTTCCGGGCTCTCGAACGGGCTGTTCCTGTTGCCCTCGATGGTTCTGTGCTTGTCATTGGGCTTGACTCAACTGTCGATGGAGCACTTCAGGGCGCACTCAATTCATCCGACAACCTTAACATTCTGCACAAGGCCTTCCGTGATGTAACTGGTATCGCAGATGGCATCGTCCGTGTTATTGAAGGCACGACAGCCGCTGATTGGGCGAGTGCCCAGGCGCGTGACGCCGCTGCACGTGAGATCGCGGCTCGCCAGCAAGCACGTGCAAAACCCGCGGCATCCAGTGCTGGCTGGGATCAGGCAATCGATGCTGTTTCCGGACTTTGGCAGCAGTGTGACAATCGGACAAGCCCGGTTGCAAAGGCCAAATTCGTGCTTGCAGCAATAGACCATGTGGTCAACATCATTGGGTCAGAGGGACTCAATACGGATGCTGACTCGCGATCGTTGCAACGCGCTGTAGAACGAATCGCATCCTGTGCGCAAATCGATGCCGTTTACGTGGCTGCCGAAGTCCTCAAGCGCATCTAAAACGGTGTAAGACCGGCGTTTGCTATGCTAGAATCTGCCCATGTCTGGATTTGTCCCTGCAAACGTTCGGTCCATCGTTGCCACTGACTGTGGCTCCACCACAACCAAAGCCATCTTGATTGAGAAACAACCTGATGGCGTGTATCGGCTCGTGTCACGTGGTGAAGCGCCAACGACGGTTGAGGCTCCATTTGACGATGTAACCGTGGGTGTCACAAACGCCCTGACAGAGCTACAGGATCTCACTGGCAAGAAAATTCTAGACCCTGCTGGGAAGCCGATGACCCCCGCACAATCGGACACCGTTGGAGTTGATTTGTACTTATCGACATCCAGTGCGGGTGGCGGTCTGCAAATGACCGTCGCGGGCGTCGTGCGCGAGATGTCTGCCGAGTCGGCTGAACGTGCAGCTCTCGGTGCCGGGGCAATCATTATGGACACGCTTGCGATCAACGATGGTCGAAAAGACCACGAAAAGGTTGAACGTATCCGTGCACTGCGTCCAGACATGATTCTTATGTCCGGCGGTACGGATGACGGAAATGTTGTACCCCAAGTACAGGAAATTGCTGAAATTCTTCGTTCTGCCGACCCAAAGCCACGACTTGGTGTGGGTCTGAAACTACCTGTCATCTTCGCTGGTAGTGAGAAAATGCGGCCCGCTGTCAACGATACGTTGGGGGACACGGTTGATGTTCGGATGGTTCCAAACCTGAGACCGACCATGGCACGTGAGAACCTCGGACCTGCCCGCGAAGCCATCCATGAACTCTTCCTTGAGCACGTGATGCAACAGGCACCTGGGTACGGAAAGCTGACGACATGGACGAGCTCCGGCATCATGTCGACTCCAAATGCCGTCGGGAAAATCATGGAAGAGATTGCCCGTCAGCGAAATATCTCCATTCTTGGCGTGGATATTGGAGGCGCAACAACGGACGTC
Source organism: Armatimonadota bacterium (assembly GCA_041176185.1). Taxonomy (GTDB): domain Bacteria; phylum Armatimonadota; class Armatimonadia; order Armatimonadales; family Armatimonadaceae; genus CAIRTT01. The sequence goes on from JBEDDQ010000051.1 coordinate 4,581, forward strand.
TTCTCCGTCTTCAAAGGCATCTACAACCGTACCGTTTCCGCAAACCTTGGAATGAGCTACTCGATCTGTAACGTTCTGACCGAGGCCGGGCTCCCAAACATAAAGCGTTGGCTGCCATTTGAAGAGAGTGATGCCTATATCCGCAATCAGCTGCGGAACAAAATGGTTCGCCCTACAACCATCCCGCAGGATTTACGCGACCTTCAGATTGAACAGGCCGCCAGCCGTGAGGCGCTGCGGTTGGCATTTGAGCACCATAAGTC
>JBEDDQ010000052.1:0-4976 GCA_041176185.1 Armatimonadota bacterium
TGCAGCCGACGAAGAAGCGTTGCCTCGGTTGCACGCTTGCCGGGCACGGCGCGAAGGGCTTGGTGGATTTGACCGACTTCCGCATCGATGATGCCTGTCTTCGAAGGGAGCGGTAGGGGCCGGGGGGATGCGTTCAAAGGCACGGTAAAGGCGATGGCTTTTGTGTGCCCGCCGAAGCGGACCATGATACGAGCGATGCCTGGTCGGATGGCTGTTACAGTGCCTGATGCGCTTACCGTTGCTGTTCCATCATCCAACGAATCGAAAATGGCGTTGTGAGAGACAGCGATGCGAGCTCCGCTAGCGGTCGTTGCATGTACATTTACGATGGCAGTTTTGCCAGACTGCAACACAGAAGCTGTAGTGGTGATGTGGATATCGCGGATGGCATCCAAATCTAGTGGCGCTGGCATTGCCGTTTCCAGCCATGCTTTCAGCGTTGCATATGCACCAGAGCCGCGGGCGATACGTTCGCCTCCGCCGTGGTTTAGCTGTCCGGATGCCTTTTGCAAGAGAAGGGATTCATCAGGCGTGGTGCCGGCGACCAGACGTCCATTTGCACTGTAAACCAGCGTGTTGTAATCACTTTCGGGGTTGCCTCCAAGCAAGCTGAGGCGGAGACCGCCGCGACCCGCTGCGGAGCCGTGGCAGGCACCCTGGGAGCAGCCGTAACGGGTTAGGAGTGGGTGGACATTGACGCGAAAGGATGCTGTCGATGGTTGGTTTACCGGAGGCTTTGCCTGTTGTACTCCGGCGGCGGCTGATGCGACCGCGGCAGTTATGGCAGCGGTGAACACTGCCAACCAGGTGCTTACGGGAGCTTTGTTTTCCACACTTTGACCATCTCAGCGCCAATCCTTTGCGCGTATTCGGTTCCGTATTTCAAGTGGAGGATGCGTACCCAGCCATCGTGCGCCTGCTTGATAAGGTCGGCTTTGCCCCGCGTATAGAGGTCGATATCACCTGCAACACGGTCGACATCGGCGTTTGTGTTACTTGGCTGAATAAAAGCGCGTAGTAAACCAAGAACACCGGGGTCGGTGGGTGCTGCGCCAGGTAGCGGTCCAGCGGGAGGCTTTGGTTGTGATGCAGGCTGAGCGTTTCCTTGTTTCTTCAGTGCGGCTAACTCGGCTTTGAGAGCTGCCACTTCTTTGACGAGGTCGGAAATGACCTTTTTCATGGCATCCGGTGTGGACAAATCCGGCTCAGGAACAACAGTCGTCGGTGTTGGCTGAGCCGCGGGGCGCTGCGCAGCGGGTCTGCCAGCTGGTGTGCCGGAATTTCTGTCGTTTAGCTCTTCTGGAGTTGGTGGCTTATCATCTCCACTTAGCTTTGCCATGAGCGTGATCACGTTCTTGGCATCGGCAACACCAGGCTGTGCGAGGGCAAGATTGCCTTCGACTTTGCCATCTTTAATGGTTAGCAGCGTCATCATCGCCTTGCTATTAATGGCGTAAGCACCTGGACCATCGGGGCCATCGGAGCTAATCGCAAACTTGACCTTTAGATTGAGTGACTTGACGATGGCTGGCAAGCGGTCTCGCATCGCGACCGGATCTTTTGGGAGGACCACGATGACAGTATCCATAGCTGCCTTACGTTCTGCTCCGTACCAATTCACCACACGGACAAGAGGCATCGCACTGCGCTCAACGGCTGTGAGAAATACCACAGTTACCGCGCCAGATGTCTTCTGTTCGACTTCACGAAGGATGGGAGAGCCATCCGTTAAGAGGACATTAAAGGCAGGAGCCTTCTCGCCGGGTTGCGGTCCGGATGTCACTTGCTGGAGGGGGGTGGCGGAATTAGGCGCCGTAATGGAGGCAACGAGCATCACGGATGCGAGTGGAGCGATGATGGTCATACGGGATTATAAGGTTTTGTAACCTTTATTGGCGAGTCGAACGCAAAGCGTACCAACCGATGCAATACATCTGGAATTAAGGTAAAAATATTACGCACCATTCCCGGCGATCCTGACGTCCGGAAGCAGTGGTGCGGCCAGATGCGGTGGTGGTGCAGCCGGGACGCAAGCACCACCACTGCGGTCCAGTTTGGTAGACGCTCTGTTTTATCTAAAGTTCACCATGGTTGCACCCTTATTTTTACGGTAATTCTCAGAACATTGATTGAGATGACTGAACACAGGGTTACAATCTTTTTCCTTACTTCCAACAGATAAGGTTGCTTTCTGGCATCCAGCCGTAGAATGCAGAACCGTTTCTCGATGGAGAGAATTGATGTCCCGTAAAATCGCGATGATTGGCGCTGGTAGCGTCGTTTTCTGTAAGACCCTGATGTCCGATATTTTGGCAACGCCTGCGCTTGCCGATTCTGAGTTCGCATTAATGTCGCCGACGGAGTCCAAGCTGCGCCGGATGGAAGCCTTCGCAAACCGGATGATTGCCGATAACAATCTCCCCGCGAGAGCCTGGGCGACGACCAGTCGAGAAGATGCCATTCGGGATGCTGACTTTGTCGTCGTGATGATTCAGGTCGGCGGCTTTCACGCATACGGTGTGGATTACGAGATTCCACTGAAATACGGCGTCGATCAGTGCATCGGGGATACCCTTGGACCCGGAGGCGTCTTCCGCGGCCAGCGGCATATCCCTGTCCTTGTTGATATTGCCAAGGACATGGAGCGCCTCGCAAAGCCCGGCGCGGTGATGCTGCAATACGCCAACCCGATGGCGGCAAACTGTCTCGCCCTTGGACGCGTGTCAAATGTTCCATTTGTTGGCCTCTGCCACGGTGTCCAGACAACGCTTGACCTGGTCGCCGGCTACTGCAATGTTCCAAAGGCCGAAATTGACTTTACCTGCGGTGGCATCAACCACATGGACTGGTTCCTTACGCTTTCACACAAAGGACGTGACCTCTACCCGGAGCTCCGTGACATGTTTGAGCGGCCCGAATACTACAAAAACGAGAAAGTTCGTGGCGAGGTCTTCCGGCAGTTTGGCTACTTTATGACAGAGTCCACCGGACATCTCTCGGAATACGTGCCGTGGTTCCGTCACCGGAAGGATGCACTTGCACTTTACTGTGATGAGCCGGCATTCGGCGGGGAGTCTGGCGCTTACTACAAGTGGGGCAAGGCGATGGCGGAAAAGTACGAGAAAGTCGATCCGCTGCAGTTTGAAACCACTGCCATCGATGGCCGCTCCGTCGAATATTGCTCCTACATTTTGGAAGGCATTGTGACCGGCAATCCGTTCAAGTTTATGGGGAATGTCCGCAACGATGGCTACATTTCCAACCTTCCGCAAGGGTGCTGCGTGGAAGTACCGACCATCGCAGATGCAAACGGCCTCCACCCACAAGCCATCGGCAACCTGCCGCCGCAGTGTGCCGCGCTCTGCCAGACTAACATCAATGTCCAAAGCCTTTGCGCGGATGCTGCGTTGTCTGGCGATCCTGAGCATTTGGTACATGCACTGGCACTTGATCCACTGACGGCTGCTGTCTGTACGCTGCGCGAAATCCGCGAAATGACGCAGGAGATGCTAACTGAATTGCGACCGTACCTCCCTCAGTTTGAAGGGAAAATGCTGAAGAAGACGCCAACGATCAGTATCCCGGCAGACTGTGTTGCCGTGGATGTCCCTCTGGACCCGGCGCTCGCAATCGGTAAGCGCTTTGGCACCCTGATCGAACAAAAGGTCGACTAAACAAATGACCTTAAGCAGGGCTGTCATCGCCGGACTTGCGGGAATCGCTCTGCCGGTGCTCGCGCTTGCGGCAGCCCCTCCCGTACAGAAGACAATTGCTCAGCCCAGCGTCAATCAGGCATTCTTCGATACACGGGTCGCTCCAATCCTAAAGGATGCCTGTCTCGATTGTCACGGCGGTTCGACCGTGATGTCGCATACCGACCTCCGTTCCGAGGCTGCGCTCAAGGCTAGCGGCTCCAAGGGGCGTGTGCTTGCGGTCAGCATCGGTGGCAAATCCCGCATCCACAATCTTGTTTCCGGACGCCAAGCGCCACTTATGCCTCCGGGAGGCAAGCTGAGTGAGAGCAAAGTCAGAGATCTGACCCGCTGGCTGGATGCGGGAGCTCCCTACTTCGGCCGCACGCTTGAGGATGCCAAACAACAGGTCTGGTGGGCTTTTGCGCCGATCAACAAGTCCGTATCAAGACCATTTACAAAGAACGGCCTCTCAGTCATCGATACGTTTGTGCAAGCTGGGCTGCGCAAAAACGGCCTCACATGGAATCCGCCGGCGAGTCGCCGCGACCTGATAAGGCGGGCCTATTTTGACCTAACGGGGCTGCCCCCGACATTTGAAGAAGTCCAGGCATTCGAAAAGGACCGCACTCCAAATGCCTGGCCAAAGGTTGTCGACCGCCTCCTCGCCAGCCCGCAGTACGGCGAGCGCTGGGGACGGCACTGGCTGGACATCGTCCGCTACGCAGACTCCGGCGGCTTTGAAGGCGATAAAGACCGGCCAAATGCCTGGCGGTACCGTGACTGGGTCATCAATGCCTTCAACAAGGACATGCCGTACAACACATTTCTTGAGCATCAGCTAGCCGGGGATGAGCTGGCGCCCGGCGACCCAGCTGCGCTTGTTGCGACAGGCTTTTTGGCTGCTGGGCCGAAAGACATTGTCGAGAACAACGCCCGGACGCGTGCCAATGAAGTGGATGACCTTGTCGCGACGACCGGCTCCGCGTTTTTAGGACTTACGATTGCCTGCGCCCGTTGCCACGACCATAAATATGACCCGCTGCCGCAAGCCTTTAACTCCCGGTGGGCTGCTTTTTCCGCGCCAACCGAACGCCGCGATATCGACTTGTGCACACCGGATGAACGCAAGGCCATCGAAGGCCGGATTGCCGCATCTGAAGCCAAGCTAAAACCGCTGCGCGATGAATACGGTGCTCTCCGCAGCAAGGGTGAGGCAGCGGCGCGCAAAATGGGCTCGCTTCAACCTGCGGAGGCCGAAATCGAAGCGGGGCTGGGCGAGGA
>JBEDDQ010000053.1:0-6948 GCA_041176185.1 Armatimonadota bacterium
ACTCAACATTGTTCTCTACGGTCTCTGCACGCTGACCGAAGGTGGTATTCACGCTGCAAAGCATCTGGTTCGCGACATCGATGTCGTGGCACCACCAGATAACTACGTCTGCGTTGTGGCCGTTCAAACGGCTGTCAATGATACGTTTGTAGTGGCTGAAACGCGCGGGTCACGGGATGAGAGCTGGGGGGAATTGCCCCTTCGCGTTTACCGCGCCATTGTGCTACGCGGGACACGCGGCGGTGACATCACGGTTGACCTGGCAGTTCCAACGGATTCCAGCGAGCCATTGCCAAATGGAACATTTGTGCATGGCAGCGTGCGGTGGTTTTGCCGCATCGCCAGTAAATAGTGCTTACTGCTTTTGTGTGAGGAGGGCAGCTGCGATGTCCTCCCATTCATCATCAAGGGAGACGGTCGCTACGGGCTCGCCCGCTTTGCGGTACCAGTAAGCAGCATTCATGGCATCCCCTTCTTTACGATGCAAGTACGCATGCACCCAGGATCCTGCTTTCGAATGGTCATCCTGAAGGAGGTCATGCGCACCCGTCCAGCTGCCACGCCGGTCGGCTGCGAGGGACTGGAGGGCGTTTGAGTAATGGTCCAACGATGCTCCTGTGTCGCAGGCTTGTTTGAAGAGAGTCAGTGATGTCATTTGCGGTTGGAATTCCCCACGGTTGTTGGCAAATGCAGGTTGTGATTTGCCACGTGCCTCATAATATACGATGAGGAGAATTGCATGATCCGTCTCGACACGATTAAGGCTGTGTATGACCGTGATGTCCGCCCGTTTGTCCGCGAGACGCCGGTGTACCGTGGCCGCGGGATTTCCACATTTGCTGAGTGCAACGACCTCTACTTCAAGATGGAAAACCTCCAGCGTACGGGTTCCTTCAAGATTCGTGGTGGGTGTGCACGGGTGGCGATGCTCACCGAGGCCGAGCGGAAGCGCGGTGTGGTCACTGCTAGCGCTGGCAATCACGCACAGGGCTTGGCGCTCGCGAGCAGTGAGGCACGTGTTCCATGCCGCGTGGTGATGCCGCGGACGGCAAGCAATGCCAAGGTTGAGGCGACGCGGAGCTACGGCGCGGATGTCATTTTAGACGGTGAAAATTTCGATGAGGCCGTCGCGGTCGCAAAAGGTATCGCCGAAGCGGAGGGGCGGGTATTCGTGTCCGCGTACGATGATGATGGCATTATCACCGGGCAGGGCTCCCTCGGAGTCGAATTACTCGAGCAGCTCCCGGATGTCGACACAGTCATCATCCCGATTGGCGGTGGAGGGCTCTTCGCCGGCGCATCCTGTGCGCTCAAGGAAGCCAAGCCAGGCCTCCGTGTAATCGGTGTGCAGGCGGAAGGGGCGGATGCCGCAGCACGTTCATTCAAGGCTGGCCACCTCGTTCCACGGAAGCTTGCCGTTGACACCATCGCAGATGGCATCGCAATTAAAGCCCCGAGCGAGCGGACGTTTCGCTATATCCAGCGCTACGCGGATGATGTTGTCACGGTCTCAGACGATGCCATTGCGCAGGCTATTTTGTTGTTGCTTACGCGGATGAAAGTCCTCGTGGAGCCAAGCGGCGCTGCGAGTCTTGCGGCTCTCCTTGAGCACAAAGGGCTGGGGCAGGGACGAACGATTTGTCTGCTCTGCGGCGGGAATATGGATCTAAAGCTGCTGGCTGACATCATCGAGCGTGGGATGATTCGTCAAGGGCGATATCTCCACATTTTCACAGCGGTGAAGGACAAGCCCGGCGGGCTGGCTGGTTTGCTTGAAGCGGTGGCATCCGTTGGTGGGAATATCATGAATGTCGAGCACAACCGGCTGGCATCCGATGTTCGCTACGGTGCGACGGGCGTTGAGCTTCTGGTTGAGACGCGCGGAGCGGACCACGCGACGGGGATTGCGAAGTTTTTGATTGAGCAAGGCTACCCGGTCCGGCATATTGACCACGTTGGGATTCAGTAGGGAGTGTGTGTTACCCCTCCGGGGGAGTTTCAGGGGAAGACCTCTTTGGGAAAAAGTTGGTAGCCGGTGGCTTAAGCAGGGCTACTTGGTCCGGCATATTGACCACGTTGGGATTCAGTAGGAAGTGTGTCTTCCCTCTCCGGGGGAGTTACAGGTGAAGACCTTTTTTGGAATTTGTTGGTAGCCCGTAGCTTGAGCAAGGCTACCCGGTCCGGCATATTGACCACGTCGGGATTCAGCAGTCAAACAAGCGTGGCAGTTCAGCTATGACGTATATGCCATTCGTATGGCGAAGTGAACTTATTCCTACCCTCCAGCGGTATACTCCGTAGGCCATGAAGTGTGAAAATGTGACGAGCGACCTGCTACAGCCCATCGTGGCTGCTGGCCGTCCCGTGCATTTGCTCGCCCTTGGTCAGACGGTTTTCTGGGATGAGCCCACGAAAGCCGGCATCCTCGCCAGGCTAAAAGACAGCACGCCGGGGGCATCTGTCACCGTCGGCATCCACGATACAGACTACTTCGCTAAGTCCCCACGGCATCCGAAAATCGATGCATCTCAGCCTTATGCCATCCTTGGTCACGATGACTGGATGACGCGCGGGCTCTGGTCAGCCGCGGGCGAACTCCACCGCATTTTTGGCTCTGAAGACCCGCCAACGCTTGCAGCTTTGGCCGAGCAGGGTGGCTCCAACATCCACGCAATTCGTAGTACAGCTGTAGATCCTGACACAACACTCTCGATGCTTACCGCGGCCGATGGCTGGACAGGTATCGTCCAAACCGGCTGGAAAAAGGTAACCCTCCGGGATGTCCACCTCGCAGCGATTCTTCCGTATCTTTTGCAACAGCTGACAGCCACATTCGATGCAAGCGAAGCCTGCATTCTGGATGTAAAAGCGGCAATTCACCAGGAGCTGCTCGATTGGGTGCGTGCATTTGCAGCAGCAAATCCAGATGCGAAGCTGGCACATCTCTATGCGGATATCCTCCCAAGGCTGCATGCCCGGGTAAACGGTCGCCATGTCATCGATCATGTGACGCGGACCAGTGAGCTGCTCGCATTTACTCCCGAGACATCATCCCTCCCGCGCTTTGGCCTTCTCGCCCTCTTTCTAAGTCCGGAAACCTTCCGGCAAGCAGCTGCCGCTTACGATGCAGCCCTTGATGGCGCAGACATGTATCCTCTGTCCCAGTTTGGGGATGGTGCGACGCCATTTGATGTCTGTGTCCCAGGCAAAGGACGCGGAACGCTTTTCGTACACGCGGACCGTATTGAGCTTGACTTTGATGTCCGTGAGACCATCTATGGCTCCGTCTGTACACCACAGCAGCTTGCCGAACTCCTCGAGGCAGCCGGTTACGAAGAGAGCTGTATTGTCGGTAAGGCCGTTGCGCTACTCCCGATGCTTGGGGCGGAGTTCACAATCGCCTTTCATGAAGGTGCGAGTGGATACTCCCATTTGTCAGCAAAGCTTGTTGCCAATCTCCGTGCCGCTGGACTTCCGCTTCCAGAGCAGTACCCAATCATCCGCATTGGCCTAGATGCCTGGTCGGCTCTTGGCGCTGCTCCGCCGGTAACCTTTAAACTTCCGGCACCACTTGCACAGGCACTTGGGCGTCCATCCGTTGACTCGGATGACCTTGCGCTTTGCTGGAACAAAGCCATCTCGTGGGAAGAGTCCCGTATCGCCGAGCTTAAGTCGATCAAGGCACCACGCTCGCTTGCAAACCACCTGGCGGGAACCGAAGGCCAGCCATGGTGCACGCACTACAAGCGGCTGACAGAGATTGATGAAGCATTGACATCCCATGCCGCAGCGCTCCAGCCAGAGCGGGATGCGATTCGGGAAATGCGAGCTAAACTTCATACCCTACGCGAGATGCGGACGCGGCTCGAGATTGAAAAGGGCGCAGATTTCCGCTCGCGTGGCGGCCAGCTGGATTTCGCTGCACAAGCCGAACGGGCATCTACCTTTGATACGCCTCTGGCGATGCTTGATAGTCAGATACACGCGCTGCGTATTGCGCGCCGGGCTGCTCGACGGGCGCTACGTTCCGCTGAAAATACTGTTGATGTTAAAGCACTGCGCACCGAGCGGGACCATGTGATTGGTCTGTTCGAAACGCGCCGGGCGGAGCTCACTGCAAATGCACTCCGTGTGATTCATGGCATCCCGCATGCCGGAACCCGGCCAAGCAGCTGGTGGTTCCCGCTGGTCGATCCGAGCGGCGCCTGGTATCGGAAGATGATTTCGGATGCCACACTGCGCCTCGAGGCGCTGGAGCCCTAACCTGGATGCCGGTTGACATCCCGTTTTACAAAATGCACGGCATTGGTAATGACTTTGTGGTCATTGCGGCGGATGTATTTGCACGTATCCCAGCTGATGTGACGGAAGCGGCCGTACGCTACCTCTGTGACCGTAACTTTGGCATCGGTGCGGATGGTGTCCTTACCTACGCGCCACATCCGGATGGCTTGGTGTTTTGTATTTTCAATGCGGATGGCTCCCGCGACACGATGTGTGGAAATGGCCTCCGCTGCGTCGTCTCGTTACTAGCACCGGATGGACGCATCCCGGTCAAGGGCATCGCAAAAACGGATTCGGGTGATGTCCACTACACGTATCAGAGCGCACAGCAGGTGATGCTACAGCTTCCTGCACCGCAGGACTTTCACGCGCCGATAACCAGTGGTGACTTCACCTTCTCCTGTATCAACACAGGAAGCCCACATGCTGTCGTTCTGTTACCGGATGGTCAGGGACCAAATCCAGTGACTTTTGTAAGCGTTAGCTGTGATTTAGAAAACCATGTCGACTTCCCAAGTGGCATCAGCACGAACTGGGTCTGGCGTGACACGCATGGCGGGCTGCGCCTCCGGACATGGGAACGTGGCGTCGGTGAAACGCTTGCCTGCGGGACGGGAACCTGCGCCGCAGGGGTTGCCTTCATAAAGGCATTTCCACAAGAGAAAACCGTTACGTTGACATCGGAAGGTGGCTCACTCGTCGTCTCGTGGGATGGATCTCCGGGTGACCCGGTTTTCCTGACGGGGCCAGCCGAGCTTGTCATGCAGGGGACCATAACGATCCCAGATTACGTTTTAACATCCCAAGTCGGAGTATGATGCACCATGAACACCATCGCTAAGGCGCTTGCCGGCATCGTTGCCGTGTCGCTGCTTTCGGTTTCGATCGCCCGACCAAGCGTTGCGCAAACAACCGCTCCACGCCCCATCAACAAGGGAGCCGCCCCCAAACAGATAAAGCCGCCTGTATCCAAAGATCAGGTAGCGGATGAGGTGTTAAACGACATCGCCAATCGCCTCTGGGAACAAGGTGACAAGTATTGGCATGATGGCGACTACCAGCGCGTGGTAGGTCTGGGCCGAATCATCATGGAAATTGATCCCAATGGTGAAGAAGTGATCGACTCGATGGCTTGGCTGCTATGGTCGATGGGGGACACGACTGGTGCCGATGAGCTCCTGAAGTACGCGATCAGCAAAGCGCCAAAGCAGGGGATGCTATATGCCAACTTTGGTGGCCACTTATACCGGACAAAGCGCTTTGAAGAGGCGGAAAAGTACCTTGTGCAGGCTGTGAAAGTTGGCGGTGTAACAAGCGCTGCCTATTCATTCCTTGGCCATACCTACACCAAACTTGGCAAGTATAAGGAAGCTGTTGAGACCTGGCGCGAGTGCGTCAAGCTCTTTCCAAAGTACCCTGCCGGACCTCCAAACCTTAAGGCTGCAGAAGCACGTCTCGCTGCCGCGAAGCCAAAGTAAGCAAACGTGAGTGTCGAACCTGAGAGTTCCAATGTAAATGTCGGTGTATCGCCGAAGTGGCGCCCAAGCCCTGTCGCACTGATTTGGGCTGTCGTCGCGATGCTCACCTTTGCGGCAGAATTCGCGCTTACATCCCTGCCCGGTGTGACCGGTAACAAAGCTGAGCCAGTCCCAGTGGTGCGGAAGCAGCCGGCAATGACCAGTATCCAGGCCGCTGTGATGGCGACTCGTTACTGGCTGGCATCCGGTGCGGATGCATCCAATGCAGGTGTCCTCGGCAACCCACCAAAGCTGTGGCACAAGCTCGCGGAAGATAGCCTGTCGCTGCGGTATGCCCGCTACGCCGTCGCAACACACGGACTTGCAAAGTCCGAGCTGCAAGCGGATGACCGGCAGCTGATCGTGGATGCCATCGAGGCCGAGGCTATAGAATCATCCCGCAAATCGAACGATGCGAAGAAGCATGCTCCGAAAGCAAATGTAGCCACAGATCTCTCAGAAGTTGGTGTCTGGGCGTATCTCTTTGATGAAGGCGCGCAACCGAAAGGGAACCTCGAGCAGCGGATCAAGAAAATGCGACTTGGGGCTCTTGAGCCGTTTCTCCTCGCACGCGTTGCTGAGCGCCGCGGGGATACTGCGACGGCAGAGGCGCTACGCTCCGCCGGCAAAGCCAGAGCATCCCGCTCGACCTTCCCGTACACTCTTGGCATCGGGACGATGCTCCTCTCTGGCCTCACGGGCATCGGTCTGCTCCTCTGGAGTGCGACGCTCCGATTTGGGCGCTGGAAGTTTGTCGCCATTGCCCTGCCACTCTTGTTTGTGCTCCAGGTCGGCGTATCTATCGCAGTCGCCAGAGTGACTGGGCAAAACATCGCCATCATGGTGGTCGTGGGCGTGATTATCACGTTGCCAATCATTGCGGTGCCCGCCACGATGATGCTGATTGCCGCAGCGGGTGGCAAATCATGGCTCCCGGAGCCGCGTATTCCCGTGCCTGTTGGTACGCTGGCATCGCCAACAACGGGTGACACGATGACTTGGGATGATGGCATCACGGCATTTGTTGCCTATATCGGCTCCTATCGTCTGGCCCAAATCGGCGGGCAGCTCCTCGCCCGTGCATTTGACATCCCGCTCGTTCCTGTTCTGGTTGTCGGACAGTTTGTGTCTGCGCTCGGAGTGCTTT
>JBEDDQ010000054.1:0-7345 GCA_041176185.1 Armatimonadota bacterium
ATATCGGTCGTACGATGAAGCTATGGGGGATGGACTTTCTCCGCTTTGGGCTACCAGCCTGCCTAGCTATCCACGGTATCCACTTTCTATTCAAGTTGTTCCGTTCCACAGTGGCAGGCGCAACGTTCGCCGGAAATGTCGCGCTGCTTTTGCCCGTTTCACGGAGAACCGCCTATGCACGCGCCGAAGCAGCTTTTGTCCGCTCACTTGGACAAGGCGTAAAGGCTGGATTGCCCCCGGGGCGCTGCATTGGACTCGCTGCATCTGCGGTGGATAACGCTGTTTTGCAGATGCAGGCCCACCGGGCCGCGCAGCGGATTTCCCGTGGTGACACGCTCGCGGATGCGATTACCGAACTACGCTTTCTGTCCAATACCGCCGCTGCCAGAATCGCGACGGGTGAAAGGACGGGCACACTGGAAAGCACGCTCAAACAGCTGGCAGATACAGCGCAAATGGATGCGATGAATGCCGTGGATGGCGACCGGAAATTTCGGTCCTGGGGGGCGATTGCGATCACCGTTGTCGCCACAGTGGCTGTAACCATCGTGCTTGGGGTAGCCTTGAAGGACGCAATCCTGAAGTTTGCCGATGGATTTGCCGAAGGACAATAATAGCCGATGCCGACTTACACGTATATTGCGGACACAAAGGAGGGGGAGCAGATGAGTGGGCTCATTGATGCCAACTCGCCTGCGCTCGCAGCTGCGTTACTTCGGCAGCAGGGGATGGTCCCGACGAAAATTCTGACCGCTGCGCAGCAGTCATCGCAAACATCCCTTGAGTCTGTACGACCTGCGCAGGTTGTACGCCCAGAGCTGCAAGGCAGTCAGCAACGTGTCGCTCCAGATGTACGCGACCACACGACCGGGCCACGCCCATTCACCGTGACTGCAACGCCAATCCTGGATGAAGTACCGCTGCCAGAGCTCGCCGCGATGTACCGGCAGCTGACATCGCTTATGCATGCCGGTGTCCCAATGCTGCAGTCCATCGAGGCGTTGCGTGGCCAGACACGCAACGGAAAGCTAAAGAGCATCCTCGGCGATGCAGCCATGATGATTTCAAATGGCAAGCCTTTATCGGCCGCCATGGAGAAGTATCCGAACACCTTTACCTTGATGCAGCGTGAGCTCATCCGTGCCGGGGAAATGGGAGGCCTCCTTGAGGTTATGTGCTCCCGCCTTGCGCACTATCTGGAGCGGGAAATCGAGATCCGCCGCAAGCTCAAGCGCGAGACCCTCAAGCCTAAAATCACGCTGGCCGTCGCCGGGCTTGTTATTCTTATCGTTGGCTGGGCCGGTGCCGGGATGGGACAAGCGGGCGCATCCTTGGTGCAGTCCAAACTAATCTTCGCTGGAATCACTGCAGCCGTCATCTTTGCCCTTTGGTACTTCAGCCGCTTTATCAACCAGTTCCCACGTGTCGGAGCGTTTCTCGACCGTATCCTGATGCTTGTTCCTGGACCCGGACGTGTCGCGCAGTCGTATGCAACCGCACGGTTTACACGTGCATTAGGGGCGCTGTATTCCGGCGGTGTCTTACTGCCAACGGCGGTTGATATCGCCGCCCGTGCGTGTGGAAACAGAGCCATTGGGTTGCGGATGGTGGAGTCCGTCCCGGTCCTGATGCAAGGTGGCGGGTTGAGTGCGATGCTTGAGAGTACAGGTTTACTTTCGCCAATCGCCGTCCAAATGGCCCGGACCGGTGAACAAACCGGCTCGCTTGACATCATGATGGACAAGGTCGCGGACTATCTCGAATCCGATGCCGATATGAAGGCCAGCCAGTATGCGGTGTATGCGGGTGTTGGGATGCTTCTTCTGGCTGCAGTCGTCGTTGGTATCATTGTGATTCAGTTCTACTCCGGTTACTTCACGAACCTGAACAACGTAGGCAACTAAAAGATACGCATGGCAACCCGGACGCACTACCAGACCTTTGAGATCACGCCGACGGCCTCCGCGGATGACATCAAGCGGCGCTACCGTGAGCTTGCGCGGAAGTATCACCCGGATGTCAACCCGGGCGACCCGGGGGCCGCGCGTAAGTTTGCAGCGATTGCGGATGCGTATCGTATCCTCGGGGATGCTGATGCGCGGGCGACGTACGATGCCGAGCTTCTGATGCAGGCGCGGGCCGCACGGCCATCTCCAACTGCTCAATCCCAGTCACAGGCACAGCGTGGACAGGCCGGTGGAACATCTGCGAACCGTAGTGGTGGTACGGGGGCCAAGCCTCAACCACAAAATGTACAGGCAGCCCACATCGAATCCGAAAAGTACGCGGAGCTGGCACGTAAGTGCTACTTCCAAGGCCGCTTCATCGAGGCCAAAGAGCATGCCATTCGGTCGCTCTCGTACAACCATCGGAATGCGATGGCTCAGGAAATCATGGGCGATGTGTACATGCAGCAGGGACGCCTCGATGATGCGGCAAAGCACTACACTTTTTGTTTGCAGTTTGACCAGTTCAACGGCTCTGCGCGTATGAAACTAGAGCGCTTGCACCGGACAGCAAGCCGCTCCGCACATGTGCAGCCTCCCCGCGGCGGTGGCCGTCATAACAGTGCGTTTCTCTCCAGAAAGCAGCAAAAGCTACAGGCGCTGATTAAGCTGGTCGGGTACTCGGCAGCTATTCTGATGATTGGTTTCTGGTACCTCAGCGAGCCGCGCTACCCTAGTGCAGGAATCGACTTTGTCAAGTCATGGAGCATCCAGTTTATGCTGATGGCGGTGGCCATCGGAGGCTGGTTGGGGTTGATTCAGTCAGTGACCGGGGATGTTCGCCGCTTTGAGGATGAATTTCTCATCGGAGGCGGACACGCCGCAGCTGGCGGATTTCCAGCCGGACCCGCGCTCCTTGTTCTCGGAGTTGTGTTCTATCCGCTTGGGATGCTGTCGCATATCGGCATCACGCTTGTGCAGGATGGTTTCCACCGCTCGGTTGGGATGCTTTACGGTACAGTGACGGCAGCAGGGTTGATGCTCGCTGTCTTTGGTGGTGCCGGCTTCGGCGAAACATTGGCCTTCGGAGGAAACATCCTTTTCCTCGGGCACATTTTCGGCAGGTTACTGGGGGACTTCTTCCGCGGCGATTAGACAATCGCTTGGAGCGGTTTCTACTTGGCAAGGAGGGTGGATAAATGGAACTAGAGCACGATAAGTGGGTCCCGATGGACGCTTCTGTGTCACGACGGACACTGGTTTCCGGACTGATCGGAGCCGGGTTTGCAGTCGCAGTATCTCCTGTGGAAGGATGCTACGTGCAGACAAGCCCGGATGGCCTCGATGCCGGCATGAAGACCTTCAAGTGCGCAGATAACGTGGAAATGAATGTCTACGTTGCGCATCCAAGTGGGGCCAAAAAGGCTCCCGTCATCGTAATCATCCAGGAAATCTTCGGGCTGCATGAGCATATCCAGGATGTCTGCCGTCGCTATGCAAAGCTTGGATTTTATGCGGTAGCGCCGAATCTGTATCAGCGCCAAGGGGATGCAACAAAGGCCCCGATGAACTCCATCATGGCGGATATCGTCTCCAAGGTGCCGGATGCACAGGTCATGAGTGACATCGATTCCCTGATGGACTGGGTTGGCAAGCAAAAGCAGGCGGATGCGAAGAAGGCTGGTATCACTGGATTCTGCTGGGGTGGACGTATTGTCTGGCTTGCATGTGCGCATGGGACCCGCTTCAAGGCAGGTGCTGCGTGGTACGGCCGCCTCGATGGCAACCGAGCCGCTCTCACACCAACACAACCTTTGGACATCGCTACCAAGCTAAAGGCCCCGGTTCTCGGTCTCTACGGAGCCAAAGATGGCGGCATACCGCTGACACAAATCGATGCGATGAAAGCCGTTCTTCCAAAATCTGGAATCTCAGGCGAGTTTGTCGTCTATCCTGAAGCTGGCCACGGGTTTCATGCAGATTACCGGCCGAGTTACCGTGCGGATGATGCCGCTGATGGCGTGAAACGCCTGTTGGCACACTTTGCGAAGAATGGAGTCAAACCATGATGTTGGGGATGATTGCCTTAGCGGCATTAATCGGCAACCCTGTTTACCCGGAAACTAAGCAAGCTGCTCCAGCTGCTGCTCAGGCACCTGCGGTGGCACCGAAGGATGCAGATGTCCTTATCAAAGATGCTCTGGCGGATGCCAAAAAGTCTGGACGAGTTGTCTTTGTACGCTTTACGGCAACCTGGTGCGGCTGGTGCCGCCTGATGGAAAAGACGTTGGATGAGCCGGCGGTCCGCGAGCGCTTTGACAAGCAGTTTGTGGTCGTCACCCTCGATGTCCTTGAACAGGGACCAAAAAAGCCATTTGAGAATCCAAACGGTGAGAAGTGGCTGAACACTCTTGGCGGAGCTGGCGGTGGTATTCCATTTTTTGCCACTCTTGATGCCAAAGGCAAAAAACTGATCGACTCTAACCTCATGCCAACCGGACAAAACAAAAACCTTGGCTGCCCGGCCACTGATGAGGAAATCAAGCTCTTTGGCGATTACCTCGATAAGTCAGGCAAAAAACTGTCTGCGGATGACAAGGCGTTTATCTTGGGACGTTTCAAGGCAAATGCCCCAAAGCGCTAGCCGTGAATTGCTGACGGAGCGGCTTCGGATCACCCCCTTTAGAGTCTCCGATACGCCGCTCTTTCACGCTTATCGTAATGAACCTGAAACGGCACGCTACCAGTCCTGGAGCGTGCCGTATTCACGTAAAGATGCGGATGACTTTGTTCTCTGGGCCATCGATGCAACGCTTGACGAGTTTTCAGGGAGCTGTCAGTTTGCAGTTCGCCTCCGCGATACCAGTGACCTGATCGGCGACATCGCAATTCTCGGCGACCTCACCAACGGACGCCAGGCGATGCTTGGCTATACGCTTGCACAGCGTTTTCAAGGGAATGGCTACGCACTTGAAGCCGTCAGTGCGATGCTTGACCATGCATTTAGCGAATGGGAAATGCATCGCATTGCAGCCGACACCGACCCACGAAATCTCGCATCAAAGCGCCTTCTCGAGCGGCTTGGCTTTCGCTTGGAGGGCCATATGCTGGAGTGTTATCAAGACACGGACGGAAGCTGGTTGGACAGTCATCTCTACGCGCTGCTTGCGCGCGAGTGGCCGGTCAACCGCTTGCAGCTCAGTGCCCCGGAGACACTTCCGGCTGGATAGCGCGCTTCGCGTGTTCAAAGTCCTCGGTAGTGAGGCACTCAGCTCCGCCTTCATCCGTGATGCGTACTAGAGCCTCGAGTCCTGCATCATTAACGAGGGCACGCAAATCGGCACCGCTGTAGCCATCGGTTTCTGCCGCCAGCTGCTCGATATCGACATCTGGTGAGAGGACAACACCGCGTGTGTGCAGGGCGAGAATGCTAAGTCTGGATGCCAAATCGGGAGCTGGGATCTCAATCTTCAACGAGAGGCGGCCGCCGCGAATAACGGCATCATCGAGCAGCTCTGGCCGGTTGGTGGCCCCAACGACAAAGACGCCTTGATTGCCTGAGAGGCCATCTATTTCATGTAGAAACTGGTTCACAATTTTGTCGCTGGGTTGGCTGACGCCACCGGAGCGGTTGGGGACTAGGGCATCTATTTCATCGAGGAAAACAATGCTCGGTGCCGCGGCGCGTGCCTGAGTAAAGAGGTTCGAGACAGCCTTTTCGCCCTCACCAATCCACTTTGAGAAGACATCCGCAGGGCTTGCTGCGAAGAATGAGCAGCTGGCCTGGCTTGCCAGAATTTTGGCGATGGTGGTTTTTCCGGTTCCTGGTGGGCCGTAGAGGAGTAGACCGCTTGGTGGCTCTACACCGAGGCGCCGGGCCTGTTCGGGCGACTCGATAACCTTCTGAACCTGCCTCAGAGTTCGTTTGGTGCGCTCCGGGAGAATGATGTCATCCCAGGAAAGAAGCGAGCCATCCGGTTGGCGTGGGATGAGTGGGACATTAGGCTGTGGGCGGCCTGGCTGTTGACGTGGAGCATTGGGTTGTGGTCGCTCTTGTGGCTTACGGTTTGTGCTTGGTGATGGTGAAGCCGCTTGCGATACGCTCGCATCACTCCGCTCAAGCAAGGTTGCAGCTAGGCGGCGGTAATCAGCATTCTCTGGTTCAAGGGCGGCGGCCGTGCGCGCAGCGCCGAGAGCCTGTTCCTGATCTCCAAGGTAACGCAGTGCTTGGGCGCGGCCATGGTGCGCAGGCGCGTATTCGGAATCTAATGCCAGCGCCGCATCGAATGCGCTGAGTGCCTTTTGCATCTCCGTGCGGTATTGCTCTATCCATCCGGTGTTCCGGGTTGCACGACTTGCAGCCACAGTGGCGAGACTTAACACCGTCATCGCGATGTCAACCCCGGTACTGCGTGGTTCGTTCTGCAAATGCATCCCGGCGGGAAGCTGCTTCTCGCCTTTATGCAGGTGGAGAAGGCCGCGTGCGTGTAGAAGATCTCGTTCGCTCAGTGATGCCATTATCGGTAGTGTATCGGTTGAGGAGTGCCCGGCGTTCCCGAATGTTATGGAACTTTTTATTGAACATCCAACCCTTCACGTGATAATTTGTCACTGAAGTACCGGGTATATTTCGGGATTTCGTCTTGTTTGGTTAGCGTTGACGAGGCTAGTAGCCGCAACGTGTGCTCTCAGAGAGCTGCCGGTTGGTGCGAGGCAGTAGGCACGTGTGTGTGAATCTCCCCTCTGAGCTGCGGGTTGAACATCGCATTGCGATCAGTAGGTCTGCCGGGCTGCGCCCGAAATAGCGCAACGAGTGGCCGCAACCCTCTGCTTCGGCAGTCGGCAATGTGGCAATTCGGGTGGTACCGCGGGAGTGCGCAGGCAAGTAACAGCCCAGCCTCTCGTCCCGAGTGAGCATGGGACGGGGGCTTTTTTGTTTCCGGACCCACAAATGGGTACGTTGAGAGGTGGCTGTGATGGCAAAAATTAAGAGCACGGGCGCGAAAGCCCTCTTGGAGAGTCTCCGCCGTGAGGGCGTTGAGATAATCTTTGGATATCCTGGTGGTGCGGTTATTCCGCTTTACGATGAAATCTACCACTGTGATTTTCTGCAGCACGTCCTCGTTCGACACGAGCAGGGCGGCGGACACATGGCGGAAGGCTACTCCCACGCTACCGGCAAAGTAGGTGTCTGTATCGGTACATCCGGGCCTGGCGCGACCAACCTGGTCACCGCAATCTGTGATGCGATGATGGACTCAATCCCGATGGTCGCCATCACTGGACAAGTCCGTACAGAAGTCATCGGTAAAGATGCCTTCCAGGAAGCTGACATCACAGGCATCACGATGCCTATCACCAAGCATAACTGGCTGGTGAAAGATGTCAACGACCTCCCA
>JBEDDQ010000055.1:0-8007 GCA_041176185.1 Armatimonadota bacterium
CTATTGGACATCCGTACAATTACTAGGTTTTAGGCACTTTTACTGGGTCTTTTCAACGCACAAGGAAACACCTTTTGGTGCTTCAGATATATCTTCTAACTCATTGGCAACACTAAGAACCAACCCAGTAAAAACACCATCCCCACTTTTCAAATCCATCCAAGTAGTTTTGACAGCAACATTTATCCAGCATTAAGGAATATGGCGGCTCTTTAGCTTTCCTTGTTTCTTTGTTCAGCCAATATTCCAGTGCCGTTGATTTGGGGAATTTTCAGTCGATGTTTTGTGGAATATTCGACCGCTGCATCAATCCAAAAGAGGGGGTCAATATTGGTGTCGTTTCTAGGTCAAGCGAACATCCAAGAATATGGCGGCTGTGTTACTCGCCCTGTTTTGAAAGATCGCCAATAAACCAGACCCAGAGCTTACCTACACATGGGTAGATGACCTATTGTTCCTGTCCGGTAACTTGACACCGTTACGTCAGAACAATGTTAGAAGGGCATTCAACGCACGATTGAAAGCTCACGGGTTACCACCTATGCGAGTTCACGATTTGCGGCATGCGTTGGCATCTGTAATGGTCTAGGAAGGTGTTTCGATCAAGGCTGTCCAGGTGATGCTAGGGCATTTCAAAAGCCAGCTAACTCTCGATACATATGCGCACCTGGCACCCAATACACTCCACGAATCAATGGCCACCATCGACCGAATCACCCGTTCGTAGAAAAGTGATATTCACACCGAAATGGCACCCCACAACGGTGCCTATTTTGGGTTTTGAAAGCACTAAATCTAAGGGATGAGATGCCATCAAAATGGGCCATTTTCTACTGCAGTTTTGACAGCAAATCTGACAGCAGTTTGACAGCACCTGACCCGTTTCCTGACCAAATTTAGCGAAACCTAGCGAAATCCTGCATCACCAAATTGCGCATTTTTAGGAGTATGGTAGTATTTATCCAGCCCTTGCGGGCGTAGCTCAATGGTAGAGCTCCTGCCTTCCAAGCAGGTGGCGTGAGTTCGATTCTCATCGCCCGCTTCAACAAAACCCACCAATCTTGGTGGGTTTTTCGGTTTTTATCGAGGCCTGCCATGTGACGCTGTTCGACAGCGTAAACCGTAATCCTTAACATTGCCTTCCCACACCGGTGCGAACTACCTCCTAAACTATAAGCATTCATATTCGGGTACTGCATACCGATCCTCTTCAACAGCCTTCCACGCGGATGGCTGTTTTTTTATTGCCTAGCAAACATGAATTGGAGCGTGCAGGTGGCATCGTGCCCTGTGAAACCGATCATGTTTCAGACGCACGATGAACGCACTAGACAATAGTTCGTTTCTATTGGTGTTGTATGACTATGCTGGTAGATTGTCATCGATGATTTCAAGGCGTCAGTTCATTATCCGGACAGGGTTTGCAGCCGGAGGTATGAGTGCTTTTGCAGGATTCGGATGCGGAGGAAGCGGTGGCAGTCAATTGACAGCTCCACCGATGTCGATCAAAGCGTACCGATCACAGCTGGTACCCATCGATTCACGCTATTCGATGGCAAGAACAGAAGTCACTGTCGGGATGTGGAAGGAATACTGTGCAGCCACGCGTCAGCCGATGCCAGCAGCACCAGAGTGGGGCTGGATCGACAATCATCCTATTGTGTTTGTTGATTGGCATGAATGTGATAAGTATGCTCGCTGGGCGGGTTTGCGTCTGCCCAGCGGCGATGAATGGGAACTAGCAGCAACAGGGGGAGATGGAAGAAACTACCCGTGGGGTGGTTATGGGCCTTCCACAGATGGTGGATACACTTTTCCTGGATGGGATGAGACACGCTGCGCAAATTGGGTGCGAGGCAACCGCTCAACTGACCCTGTAGGCTTGTATCCACTTGGAGATAGTCCCTTCGGGCTTGCGGATATGGCAGGAAATGTTTGGGAGTGGATGGCTGATGACTTGGATTCTGGTAAACAAGTCCGTGGTGCATCCTGGCTAAACAACATCACGAACAACTTTTGCTCGGCCTACCGTACCAGCGTCCCGTCCACGACAAGCTACAACTACATCGGGTTTAGATTGGTCGCCGACCGCGTGTGATGTAATCGTCGAATGGCCATTTGTCAGCTTCAAGGTTTACATCGCCCTAGGTTGTGACTTATTCGTTTGCCGCCCAGGCTTGTTACAACGCACCCACAACCTTGTGCGGCACATAGAGCTCTTCCAAATACGTGATGTTTTCTGCTGACAATGTGACATCCAGCGCGCCAATCGCATTATCGATATGCGCGACTGTTGTTGGGCCAACAATTGGAGCGGTGACCTGTGGCTTATGGAGCAGCCACGCCAGCGCTACATGTGAGCGGGGGATTCCGAGGCGCTCAGAGACATCTCCGACGCGCTCAAGGACTGGCGCATCGATGTCGGCGCTCGCACCATATTTCATCTGCAAAATCTGATCCGTGGATGCCCTTGCACTGCTGTCTTCCGACCAGGCACGCGTCAGCTTGCCACTCGCCATCGGGCTGTACGGAATCACGCCAATCCCTGCATCCGCACACAGCGGCAACATCTCACGCTCTTCCTCGCGGTAAATCAGGTTGAGGTGATTTTGCATCGAGACAAACTTCGCCCAGCCATGCTTTTCGCTGACAAATAAAGCCTTTTGAAACTGCCATGCGTACATCGCCGATGCGCCGATATAGCGCACCTTGCCCGCACGGACGATGTCGTTGAGGGCTTCCAGCGTCTCCTCAATCGGCGTCCCATAATCCCAGCGGTGAATCTGGTACAGATCGATGTAATCGGTCTGCAGGCGACGGAGACTATTGTCGACCTCCGCCAAAATGGCCTTTCGGGACAACCCGCCGCCGTTCGGCCCATCCTTCATCCGGCCATGCACCTTGGTCGCAAGGACGATGTCATCGCGCATTGCAAACTTCTTTAATGCTCTACCAACATACTCTTCACTCGTCCCGAGGGCATAAATGTTGGCCGTGTCGAAGAAGTTAATGCCTCTTTCGATGGCATGGCGAATAACCGTGTGCGACTGCTCTTCACTGACAACCCATTTGTGCAGCCAGCGCTCCGGATCGCCAAAGCCCATGCATCCAACACATATTCGTGAGACTTCAAGGCCGGTTTTGCCAAGCTTTACATACTGCATCTGGTTTCCTAACTGGTCATCCATAACCAACGGCGTGATCAAAGCACATCGCCATGCTATCTACATCGATCAGCTTTTGCCCATGCTCATACGCATAGACCAAAAAACGGGAATTCGACTATCGTTGCCGAATTCCCGTTTGTGATACAAGCCTCGCTAGATTCGCTGGGACAGACCTTCCGTTACGCGGCGCAGCCCTGGAGAGACATCGTAGCGGTCGACATGAACATTCAGAACATGGACACCACCGCATTTGAGGGCGGTGTCAAGTGCTGCCGCGAGGTCGCTTTCCGTACGGATGACCCAGCCGGTCCCGCCGCCGATGACATCCACGATGCGGTCATAATTCCACATCGGGAGGTCGTTAAAATCACCCTCGAGGAGATACCGCTCGGTTGTATAACCATCGTTATTTAGGACGACAACAATCGCCGATTTTTTGTAACGCACAAGCGTACTTAGCTCTGTGCACGACATTTGAAATGCGCCATCCCCAACCAGAACGACCGGAAGGACGCCCGGGCGGGCGAACGCAACCCCGACGGCTCCCGGAATGGCCGAGCCCATGCTTGTGTAGTAGGCAGGCGAGAGAAATGCGTAGCTTGAGTGGATATGCAGGTCGCTCGCGCCAAACATCACATCGCCAACATCCGCGATCACCGCAAGCTTTGCAGAGAGGTGGTGATTAATGGCGGAGAGCAGGACTGCGGTGGTGATGGCCTTGCCGCTCTCTGGGTTCCATGCGGGGAGAGGGAAGCCTCCCGGGACGCTTGGCTGAGGCCGTGGTGTGCCTGGAATTTGGAAGAGGGCATTACAGAAATCCTGGAAGCGAATTGCCGGGTAGGAGTGTGAGCGGACGCGAATCTGGTCGATGGTAGCCTCTATAACCTGCGGCTTTTTGAACTTTGCAGGTTGGAAGTTTAGGGCCATGTCGGTCCGAATGTCTCCGAGGATGAGGAGACAATCGGATTCCTCGACGAGCTTAATGGTCGCATCATTGGATGCCGTTCCGCCGTAAATACCGGCGAAGAGCGGGTGGTCTTCATTGATGAGGGATTTGCTGTGGAGGGCAAGTGCGACGGGGATGCGGTGGGCTTCGGCAAACTTGATGAGCTTTTCGGAGAGTCCGCAGCGTGCGGTTTCGACGCCGGCGAGGATTACGGGACGCTGGCTAAAAGCAAGCCACGCTGAGATTTCCGATATACAGGCCGCAAGGTCTTCCTTATCGGTTGGGTTGTCCGCTGCGGGGGAAGGTGCGGCGATTGCAGCATCCGGGATTTCCATTTTTACAACATCCCGTGGGATCTCGATGTAAATGGGCCTTAGGTTGTCGCGCATCGCACGGAATGCAGTATCAATGAGGCGTGGTGCTGTGGCTGGGTCATCGATGGCGATATTTGCGCACGTGATTTCGGCGAAGAGCTTTTGCTGACTGTCGAAGGTATTGACCATGTGATGCAGGAGGAACCCTTCGCGGCGCTCGGAGAGTCCGGGTGCGCCTGATATTACGACCATCGGGGAGCGTTCGGCGAAGGCACACTGAACTGCATTAATGACTTTGCTTGCGCCGACGGAGTAGGTTACGAGGAGACAACCCGTTCCCGCGATACGCGCATAGGCATCGGCAGCGAACCCGGAGTGGTTTTCATCCGTGTTGTTGATGACATCGATGCGGGGATCATCCCAGCATTCGCGATAGAGGTCGAGGACGTAGTCGCCGGGGATTCCGAAGATGTGTCCGATGCCTTCAGCCACTAGGCGGTTGCGAAGAAACTCTCCAACGGTCATTTGATTTCTCCAAACGCGTTACGCTGCACGAACGACCTTGTCTGTACAGCGTACGCTAAGAAAGTGTACCCAGTACACTTGGGAATGTGAATCTGCTGATCGGCTCCAAGATTGTTTGGATTGATAACCTAATCTTCGCTTGGCTGAATGTGTATTTGCAACAATGGATCACCGCTCGCGCAGTGGATGCATCCCGTGTGTGCCGAGGTCGGGGGGCGTTGAGAAACTTCGTCTGGCGAGGGAGAAACTGCCTCCACATGTAACAATATTCTGTTCAGAGGTTCGCCCTTACTCGGAATGCCTGTACGAACGACAACAATTATATTGGAAAGATAACAACCATTTTAGTCGCATTCAAAATCCGCACATTCTCTAACAATCGACAAACACTCAGTCAATCCCGATCATCTGTAAACGTTCAGTTCAAGTCCTTTCAAAATTACTCGCATCCACGTGAACCCTTTCCTTCATCACCAACCTCTGTATCCATGGCAGCCTCTCGGAACCCGCCGGGACGCCTCGTTCACGGGAGGCTGCCTCATCAAAGGACATCACCATGGACACACGTTTTGGATTTGGCACGGTTGTAACTACATCGTTTGATGACACCATCGAGAGTGTCACCGCCGCCCTCAAGACCGAAGGCTTTGGCGTGCTCACGGACATCGATGTGGCAGCAACGATGAAAGCAAAGCTTGACAAAGAAATGCCGCCCTACAGAATCCTCGGAGCCTGTAACCCGGCGCTAGCGCATCAAGCAATCGGCGCCGAGCCAGAAATCGGACTTTTGCTCCCCTGTAATGTCGTCGTGCGTGCAATCGATGACGCCACAACGCGCATCTCGTTTATGGACCCAGAAGCGGTTCTACAATTGGTGGATCAACCCGGTATCGAAGTCCTGGCCGCGGATGTAAAAGCACGCCTCCAGCGTGTCATGGCGGCCATCGCGACAACGTAACGTCAGAGATGAGCCGCGATACATTAGCAAATGGCCGATAAACCAAGTTCCGTAGATGCTTACCTCGCAGGTTTTACTGGCACGCATCATTCTAGACTAACGGAGCTGCGCGGTGCGCTCCGCGCTGCCATCCCGGATGCATACGAGAAGATTAGCTACGGGATGCCGGCGATCAGCATCCGGAAAAATGTTATCTACTACGCCGCGTGGGAGAAACATATGGCGGTGTACGGCTGGCTGGGCGCGGACGATGCTGTCCTCGAGCCCTTGAAATCCTACATTTCCAGCAAGGGGACGCTGAAGTTCCCGCTGGATGTTGCCCTCCCACTCGATGATCTTTGCCGCTTGGCGATGCACCTTGCTGAGCGCTGCCGCTAGGCGGCAACGAATTGCGGTTTATACGCATCGTCGCAGTTTCCTCGATAGAGGATAATGCCGTATGCGAAGCCGCCAAACCCCAGATATCCAATTTGTTGAAAATGCCCATATCCGCGTCGGGATAACCCGCAAGTGGGGAGGCGCGATTACGCATGTCTCGGTGCCGGGTGGCCCGAACATCATTAACTCGCATGACCTCGGACGGCAGATCCAGCAGTCGTACTACAGCGGACCGCCGAACTACCAAAAGCCTGGCAAGGAGAAGAGTAAGGCTTGGGAGACGTTTCCATGGAATCCCATCCAGACCGGGGATGCGTACCGCAACGGTTCGCAGGTGGTGGATGTTCGAATCACAGGAAATTCGCTTTATGTGAAGACAATCCCGATGCTCTGGCCGATGAACAATGACCCGGGCGAGTGCACGATGGAGACGTGGATCACACTTGATGCCAGACTTCCTGCGTTCACGTATAAGGCGCGGTTGACGAATCATCGGGGCGACAAAACGCAGTACAAAGGCGGCGCGCAAGAGGTCCCGGCAGTTTATGTGAACGGGCCGTTCCACCATCTAATGACTTATACCGGGGACAAGCCATTTACCGGGGATGCGCTGCGCGAGCTGCGAAATGACCACAAAGAAGGCTGGCCGTGGGTGAATTCATTCCCGACGGAAGGATGGGCCGCGCTCGTAAACGATGACGGATTTGGTATTGGGGTGATGGTGCCATCCCCGCTTGAATTCCATGGAGGCTTCTACGGTAAGCGTGGCGTTGGTGGTGAGACGGATGCCAGTACTGGCTATATGTCACCGATTGCGAGTGAAGTCCTCGACCACAATGTTGTCTTCGATTACTGTGCGGATTTTGTGGTTGGGACTGTGAGTGAGATTCGGGCGGCGGCGGAGAAGCAGCGGCCGCGCGGACTTCCAGCATGGGATTTTTCAAACCGTCGGAATGGATGGATTTACCAATCTGGCACGGATGCTGGATTTCCGCTACAGGGCCGCGGGCTGGGCGGGACTCCGGAACCCGGTCTCGAGACGCTGCGCCTGCTTGGTCCGTATGCATTTTGGCAGGCAAGCGCTGCGAAGCGTGTGCGGCTGCAAACCTCGGCGAAGGATGCGGGGACTGTGCGTGTGTTTTGGCGAGGATTGCCGCCAGCAGCTGCCAGCTCAAAACCAAGCTTGTGGGCTGCGTGGCGCGGGACTTGGTTTGACACTGAGCGGTCTGTCGCGCAAAGGTTCGCAGCCGGCAACAAGCGCTGGGTGACGGTTGATCTTAGCAGTAATGCAAACTACAAAGGGGCAATTTGTGGTCTGGGGATGGATATTCCGGCTGGTGTTTATGTGCACCAGGTACGGGTTGGGTGACGACTTTTTAGGATTTACCGTTTCCGGGTGATGGTGTCTTTACAGAGTTTCGGTGTATGGCTCGTCAAGGAATACGCAAGGTAATCGCTCACCCGGTCCGGTCTACGGATGGTGGTCATGCAGCAGGGAATGGCTTCCTCTGGTTTCTGGCCGGGCTTTGGCTTGGAAACACGGCGGCGGCTCAGGGCCTGATGATGGTAATTGGCATCGTGGCCATCATCGGAATCTTCATCATCGGGTCGATATTCTCAGCGCTCGCGACGCTCGTCATAACGCACTGGCGGATGTTGGTGATACTCGGCGTAGCTGCGCTCTTTATTGCCTGGATGGTGGTTTTGTATATCCGCGAG
>JBEDDQ010000056.1:0-2562 GCA_041176185.1 Armatimonadota bacterium
CTGCATAACATGATTGCCCATCGTATCCACGACGTCATATGCTGGATGAAACAAGTAACCACTAAACATCCCAAGGACAGGCACTTCAGACAGCAGCGAGTCAAACACTTTTGTCCATGGATTAGACTCACGAATAGTAAACAACTCTCGTCCGGATGGATCCTCAATCGTGTAGTGCGCTTTCCACAATGACACGAGTCCGTGACGACGGATGCATCCGAAATCTGTTCCCATTGCACCTCGGAAACGATAGCGGCCGGAAAAGTCCAAGATGTTATCAGCCTGAATGGTGTACATCAGACGACCGCGGGATTCATCGGAGAAGACTTCAATCTGCTCGCGGAGCTTGAGTGCCTTTTGATGGACAAAGCCTACGCTTTGCCCCGTCACATCCGTCATTCGGATGTCCTGTGTCCACGAAATCAGCTTGAAGTTAATCGCTAGCGGATATGCCATGCTGGATGTGTGCATGTCGGCGTTTCGGAGTGCCTCGTAAGCAGGATCAGGTACAGATGCGTGAGCGGCCATCACCGCAGCTGCGTCCTCCACGGCAGCCTCGTGCTTCATTACATCAACGGCATCTTCAAACAAGGCGACGATATCGCCCGCTTCTACTTCCCGCTTTGTGTACTCATCGACAAGTATCGATTGCCTTGTAACGGCCCCACTTGCGATCATCGTGCGGAGCTGCACCAATGTAAATGGACCATTCAGCTGGCCACCGACCTTGAGAAAATAAAGCTGCATTTTCGTTAATCCTTTAGTTCCATAAGGAGATCCCAGAGGCGTTCGTAGTCATCCGGGACATTGTAGTACGCGGCGGATATGCGGAGCGCATCGAACTCAGGTACCGGGCGAAGGAACGCCCGCTTCTCAGCGAGTACCTTGCCTGCAAACGCATTGATTTCGGCTCCGGAAACACCCTTGATGCGAATACTTACAAGTGCACTGGATACATCAAATGGGAGCGGTGAGAGCAACTCAAAGCGCTCAGGTTGTTCGAGAACTCTTTGCTTTATGTAATCGGCCAGCAGCGCCTGACGTTGTCGAATGTTGTCGAGTCCCAGTTCCTGAATAACATCGAGTGCGGTGTGCATCGTGGCGAATGTCTGTGCCGGACGGGTTGCCATCAGTTCAAAGCGATGTGCACCAGGAGCAAAAACGGGATCTCCCGAATATTCATTGTCTGGGGTAAATGGCATCATCCCGTGCCCGACATGCACCGGCCACATCTCATCTTCAAAGCCATCCCGTACATACAGCAAGCCAACACCGTTTGGTCCACCAAGCCATTTGTGACCATTTGTGATGTAGAGGTCGCAGCCCATGCTTTGCAGATCAACGGGTATTTGTCCCAGCGCCTGTGCACCATCGATGTAGGACATCACCCCGTTTGCGCGTGCCCATGCACTTGCCGCAGTAGCATCGGTTCGTTTGCCAGTGTTACAACACACATGGGAAAGGACCATCACCTTTGTGTTGGGTGTCTTGGCCTGCTCAAGGTTTGCGATAAGTGTATCTGTATCGGTTGACAAGCCGTACCGTACGATTCGGATCTTCCCCCGTTGCTGGAGATAGCCAAAGACCATGTTTGTCGCGGGATATTCATGGTCGGAGATGAGGACATCGACGGGTGCATCCCAGCGATGCCAGGGAAGGTCCATTGCAATATTGAGCGAGACTGTCGCATTTCCCGTAAAGGCTACCTCAGTGGGTTTTGCATTACAAAAAGCGGCTAGCCGGTCACGGGCGGTCAATGCAGCATCTTGCGCTGCAACATAGCCTTCGTATCCGCCATCTTCGACGCGCTGGGTCCAATCGAGAAATGCGGCCGTGGTCTTTGGATGACAAATCCCCTTTGTGCCGGCATTGACCTGCAACATCGAAAATGCACCGACCTGCGCCCGAAACGCGCCTACCTCATTGTCAAGAACCATCTTCAGCCTCGTCAAACAAAGTTCCCTCAGTATCCCCCACGATGCTCAGGATGACCGCATGGAATCTTTGCATTTTCTATCAATCCCTAACGAGACATGGGATATGGCGTACCCAAGCATAACAACACGAAGGAAAATGCTGTTTTTTGTCATTTGGGTATGACGAGAAGCAATGACAAGCAAACTATATATGACTAGTTTAAACGAAAAGTGCCTGCAACGTTTCGTCGCAGGCACTTTACAGTTACCAGTCAGAGACTAGAAACGAGGCGGAGGAGCTCCGTTGCCGTTTTGGGTTGGAGGAGGGTTTCCACCGCCGTTACCACCGCGGCCGCCACGGCCACCGCCGTTACCACCCTGTCCGCCACCGCGGCCACCACGACCGAAGCCGCCGAAGCCCTGGTTAGGGTTTTCCTTCTCATACTTCTCAACCATTGCTTTTTGATCAGCGGTGAGGAGTGCGCGGGTCTTGTCCTTGAGAGCCGTCTGGGTCTGCGTCATGATCTCACGGAGTGCCTGAAAGTCCTGGTTTTCCATGGCTTCCTGGCGCTTTTCTTGGGCGACCTTCTGGATCTGGGATACGACACTAGCGATCTTCGTCTTCTGGTCATCCGTAAGTTTAAGA
>JBEDDQ010000057.1:0-3339 GCA_041176185.1 Armatimonadota bacterium
TGGCTCAAGGGCTGCGTTGACCAAACCCCAATCTGCCATCGTCTTGCGGGTCCACTCATTCGCACGCAGCAGCCCGGGAGAACCTGTGAGGCGTGGTCCGATGACTTCCGTAAGGTACTCAAGTGTCTGCGGAAGCTGGGAGCGGGTTAGGCCTTCCTTGCGGATCTTAGCGACAACATCCGGGTTGATCGCTTCCTGAGCGCGTACCGGTGCAGAAATGGAAATGGCTGCAAGACTCAGTGCAGTGGCGAGTGTTACGGCAGCCGCTCTGCGCGAGATGATTGCGGATAAAGACATAGACGTCCTCCAGAATAATTGGCGGGATTGTATCCCATCGGAACCGATGTGCGTCACGAAGATTCCGTCCTGTAGGATGCGATATGGATATCACGGCCATCACCCTTGGCATCGCACTCATCTCCGCAACCACGTGGCACCCTGCCGGACAGGTTCAAACTCCGGCACGCCCAGTCGTGCGGCAGCTCGCGAAAGACGTCAACATTCTTCCCACTGAGGTCGCGGCAATCCTTGAGCGCGCCGAATTGCAGAATGCGACCATCGGGCTGTTTGCGATGAATATCGAATCAGGCAAACCCCTTCTTCGCGTCAACGGTAACCGTGCCTGTATGCCCGCCAGTAACCAAAAGCTCCTAACCGCCGCCGCTGGACTGCAGCTGCTTGGCGGTGATTTCACGTGGAAAACAGACATATCCCATAGCGGCACCACGCTGCACATCACCTTCGATGGCGACCCACTCCTGACACGCGCTCAGCTCTCATCGGCTATTGCAGCAGTAAAGGACAAGTTAACCGGACCAATCTCGCAGATAGCCATCGATGACACCCGGATTCAAGGCGACACGCTTGGAATTGCTTGGCAATGGGATGACATCGGGGCCGCGTTTTCCGCACCCGTAGGTGCCGCGACCATCGACAAAAATGTTGTCAAAGTAACCGTTACACCACCGGCATCGGTGACCAGTCCTCCACGCTTCGATGTCGCAGATGGCATTCTTTCTCTCCGTGCCAGCACGACGATTAGCGAAGCCGGTCAAACAAACACAGCTGCGCCGGAGGCCGCGGGCCGCCTCACGATTTCGCGTAACCCGCTTCGCCCCGAGATCGAGATAACTGGCGCGTTGGTTGCAGGTGGTAAGCCGGTTACATCGATGGTCGCGGTCGACAACCCGACTGATGCAGCATTTCGCATCGTTTCCAGCATTCTCAGAGAATCGGGTATCCCAACGGACCCGAATATTCAGTACGTTCGCCGGCCTCGTGGGGCGGCGGATATCCTTTTGACCACAATCGCGAGTAAGCCTCTGTCGCAAACGCTGCCGGACTTCCTCAAGCCCAGTGACAATCTCTACGGAGAGCTCCTCCTGCGAACGATTGGTCGACTCGATG
Organism: Armatimonadota bacterium; assembly: GCA_041176185.1. Classification (GTDB taxonomy): domain Bacteria; phylum Armatimonadota; class Armatimonadia; order Armatimonadales; family Armatimonadaceae; genus CAIRTT01. The sequence continues at coordinate 1,408 of JBEDDQ010000057.1, forward strand.
CGGGAGCAGCAACGCCTGCAGCAGGAATCAAGCGGCTTCAGGCGTGGATGGCCAGTAACGGTATTCCAACAAGTGGTGTCCAGCCAGCGGATGGCTCAGGACTTTCGATGTGGAACACCACGACAGCCGAGGCAACCGTAGCTCTCCTAAAGACGATGGCGGCCAATAAGGACTTTCGGGATGCGCTGCCACTCGGCGGCATCGATGGCACCCTCAAAGCACGCTTTCCGGCACTAGAGCACAAAGGAAAAGTTCAGGCTAAGACAGGTACGCTTTCCGTGGCTAGCTGCCTGAGTGGTTATGCGGTGACTGCGAAAGGCGAAACGATTGTCTTCAGCATCCTGATGAATCATTTTGACCGTAAGGCCGGCAGTGCTGCAGCCCGCCGTGCCCAAGATGACATCGTCCGCTATTTGCTTAGCCTTTAGGGCGTTTCAGATGGCGAAACGTGACCGACGATCATTTTACGCTTGCCTTCGATGATCGTAAAGTAGTCCCGCTCAACCGGCTTTCCTGACTTATCATTCAGAGGACCATCCGACCACGTTGTGAATGTGGATGATGAAATCCGGTACGCCGCAAGAACACTTGGAAACTTCTCCGGCTCGTAGTCGACATTGATGGCAATGCGGGTTTCATCAAACGCGGATGCAGGTTCCATTTGGCGATTGTTGATTTTGCCTTCTGCGCGAATCTGAAAGTCAGCATTGTACTCAACACCGGCATCCAAGTTTTCACGCGCGATGCCGAGGGCTAGCGTCTCGTTGTAAAGCTCCATACGCGCACGGGAATAGGCAAAGTAGTCGTGCGTCGCAACCGCTCCCCAGACAACGGTGCACGCTGCGATAGTTACTGCTCCCCAGCGCAAATGTTGTAAGCGCGGAGTATCGGATGACGGAGCGATGTGAGCGGCCATTACGAACGGGACAATCAGCAGGAGATAGCGGTCAAACATGTTGTTTAGCGCCAGCCAGGGCACCAACGAGACACACTGGACCACGACAAAAATCATCAATGCGAGTGACAGAATTGACGATGCATCCAATGACTGACGAGCTTTGACTTGGCTAACCGTTCCCCGGAACTGATTGGCGAGCAATGCCAGCGAAGCGACATTCCCAATGACACCTACAGCTGACCAGAGGTAGCCAAGATTCGGAACCGATATCCGGTCACCGAACCCGTGTACACCTCCCACAACAACTCCCATCGTCGTCCAGTACTGACCGTAGACAGTGAGACGAAAAATGGGACCAAACATCTCGATGTGACGAGCGGTCATCGGCAGGATAATAAAGATCAGCAGCCATACGAATACCAGCCCTGCTACTGGCCAGGATGGTTTTCGCAGCTGTATCCCAAAGAGCACACCCGGAAGCACCAAGAGACCACTGATGATTCCGAACTTGACCATGAACTTGATGGTAATGTCTGGCCATCCGATAAACGTAAGAAGCCCAGCAATTGGATGCACTGGAACTGCGTATGGAAGCTTGCCTATGAGGGCAACGGCAAGCAAGCCCGACACAATCGTTAGCGCTGCACCTGGGAGCAGAATGCTCCGCCACGCTGGACGGAAGCCGCTGATGATGAGCATCGCAACACCGAACGGAAGAATGACATTCTGACGGTTCAGGGCAGCAAGGAGTGCGAAAAGCGTCGCAACAAGGACTTTAGATCGCTGTGACTCTCCCGTACCAGATGTCCGTAACGCCTCCGCAAAAAGTGTCCAAGAAACGAGGCAGAGGGCCATCGTTGGGACATCCGTAAGAAACGACACGCCCGCCGCAAGGACCATCGGCGTTCCCATAACGGCCGCCCAGAGGGTTACGGATGTGAGAATCCCCGCTCCGGCAGCCCGCAGAAAGCGATAAAGAAAACCCGATGCCACCGCCGTCGACACTATGCCAACCCAGTGGAGGATTCCATAAT